>NZ_JBGLRC010000017.1:0-83210 GCF_041402345.1 Aeromonas sp. S11(2024)
CCGCGCAAATGCTTGGGATTTAAACAGCCACAGGTGGTTTTTGACGAACTTCTGAAAGCAGCCTGATTTTTAATCGGGAATTGCACTTCGAAGTTGAATTCGCGACCACCTTTCCCGATTTTGAGGTAAAGACCATCACCGTCATTGGTCATGCCAGGTACACCCGCTTTACACAGACCATCGACAGTTCTCGCTGTTATCTTCCCCATACTTACCTCCACTCAAGCCAGTTCAATAGGTTGGGAGGGGGGTAAAATTCCAGCCCATACTGGATTCATATCTCACCAGCCCATACTCCAGCCCATACTTTAGCGCCGGATTTGAGGGGAATCTATCGGAATGGATTGGAACGTTTGAATTGTATCTGTAAGCTTTATATGGGGTTTTTGTGGAAGTGTACGGCATGAGTGGGAACGTATTTTGGAGGACTGTCTCTCCGCCACATACCAAGCCCAACCTATTGAATAGGTTGGGCTTTTTCTGTTGGTGATGTGCTAAGGAATTATCCGGCTGCCTGTGTATCTGTGGTCATCGAGCCGGGTTAATGCTGTTGGATGCTCGCCGTGCCTGCCAGGAGTGCAGGCGCTGCTGCGCCCCGATGATGAAGACAAAAAAGACCGGTACAAAGAAGATGGCCAGCAGGGTGCCGCTGATCATGCCGCCAAACACGCCGGTGCCGATGGCATGCTGGGTCTCCGCGCTGGCGCCACTGGCGAGCATCAAGGGCACCACCCCGAGGGTGAAGGCCAGCGAGGTCATCAGAATGGGGCGCAGGCGCAGGCGGGCAGCAGTGACAGCCGCATCAAGCAGCGAGCGCCCTTCGCTGTGCAACTGGCGCGCAAACTCCACGATGAGGATGGCGTTCTTGGCCGACAGACCGATGATGGTGATCATGCCTACTTTAAAGAAGACGTCGTTGGGCATGCCGCGCAGCATCACGGCCGCGACGGCACCGAGCAGGCCCAGCGGCACCACCAGCATCACCGAGAGCGGGATCGACCAGCTCTCGTAGAGTGCCGCCAGCACCAGGAAGACCACCAGCGCCGACAACAGCATCAGCAGGGGGGCCTGCTCGGCCGACTGGCGCTCTTGTAACGACTGTCCCGTCCAGGCCAATGCGAAGCCTGGCGGCAATTGCGCCACCAGACGCTCCATCTCCGCCATCGCCGCTCCGCTGGAGATGCCGGGCGCGGCCCCTCCGGCAATACGCACGGCAGGGAAGCCATCGAAGCGCATCATCTGTTGCGGCGATTCGCGCCATTCCGGTGTCACCACCTCCCGCAGGGGGACCATGCCGCCGCTGGCATTGCGCACCCGCAGGCCGAGCACATCATCGAGCTGCATGCGCGCCGACGCGTCGGCCTGCAGAATGACCTGCTGCATGTGCCCGCCGTTGGGGAAGTCGTTGACGTAGAGCGACCCCATTGCGGCCGACAGGGTACTGCTCACGCTGGCGAACGAGAGTCCCATGGCTTCGGCCTTTTGTCGGTTGATCTCGAGGTGAATGCTCTCGCCGGGAGGCAGATTGTCGGGATACACATCACTGACTACCTGGCTTTTGGCGGCCAGTTCCAGCAGTTGGGTCTGAGCGGCCAGCAGCGCGGCTTCCCCCCTATTGGCCCTGTCTTGCAGGAACAGGGTGAAGCCGGAGGCGGTGCCCAGCTCGTCGATGGCGGGCGGCAGCAGGCTCATTACCGTGCCTTCAGGAATATTTGCCATGGCTGCTTGTGCCAGATCTGCCTCTTCGGCTGCCGTGGCACCATGACGCTGATCCCAATCTTTGAGCATGGTGAAGGCCATGGCGGCATTGGGGCCTGCGCCGGAGAAGCTGAAGCCCTGCACCACCAGGTTGGTGTCCAGCGCCTCGCGAGAGGCGACGTGAGCCTCGAAGGCCTTGACCACCTCAAGAGTACGCTCGCTGGTGGCGCCGGTTGGCAGCTGGATGGAGGTCATGAAGTAGCCCTGATCCTCGTCCGGCAGGAAAGAGGAGGGCAGCTGGGCGGCGGCGATGGCCAGTACGGCGCAGAGGGCGGCAAAGGTTGCCATCATCCGTCCGCTGCGCCCGACCAGCCGGGTTACCCGCGCACCGTAGCCTGCCGTGAACCGCTCGAAACCCCGGTTGAAGGCACCGAAGAAGCCGCGCTTCTCATGATGATCCGGACTGACCGGACGCAGCAAGGTGGCGCAGAGCGCAGGCGTCAGGGTCAGGGCGAGGAAGGCCGAAATGAGGATCGACACCGCCATCGACAGGGTGAACTGCTGGTAGATGACCCCCACCGAGCCGCTGCCAAACGCCATGGGGAGAAACACCGCCGTGAGCACCAGGGTGATGCCGATCACCGCACCTGTGATCTCCTTCATGGCTTGCGACGTTGCCTCCTTGGGCGAGAGCCCCCGGGTGGCCATCAGGCGCTCGACGTTCTCTACCACCACGATGGCGTCGTCGACTATGATGCCGATGGCCAGCACCATGCCGAACATGGTGAGGGAGTTGATCGAAAAACCTGCCAGCAGCATCACCGCGAAGGTGCCAAGCAGAGCGATGGGGGCGACGATGGCCGGGATCAGGGTGTAGCGCAGGTTCTGCAGGAAGAGAAACATCACCAGAAACACCAGCACCATGGCTTCCAGCAGGGTGTGGATCACCTTTTCGATGGAGACCTTGACGAAGGGGGCCGAGTCAAAGGGGATCGAATAGGCCATGCCCGCCGGCAGGGTGGGGGCGAGCTGGGCGAGACGGGTGCGCACCGCATCTGCGGTACGCACGGCGTTGGCGCCGGGGGATAGCTGGATGGCGGCGCTGGTGGCGGCCACGCCGTTCTCCCGGTTGGAGAAGGCGTAGGATTGCGCCCCCAGCTCGACCCGGGCGACATCACCCAGCACAAGCTTGGCGCCATCACCACCGGCTCGCAGCACGATGGCGGCGAATGCCTCGGGGGTTGTCAGCTGCCCTTGAACCGTGAGGGGAACTGTTAGGCGCTGCCCCGGCAGGGCGGGTTCGTCACCGAGACGTCCCGGTGCAATCTGGATGTTCTGCTGCTCGATGGCCTGCGCCACCTCGCTGATGGTCAGCCCGTAGGCGGCGAGTTTGGCCGGATCTACCCAGATGCGCATGGCCTGTTCGGCGCCGAACAGTTGCACCCGCCCCACACCATCGATGCGGCGCAACTCCTGCACAATATTGCGTGCCATGTAGTCGTTGAGGGCAACCTCATCGAAGCGGCCATCCGGTGAGGTCATGCCGACCATCATCAGAAAACCGGATGAGGCGGACTCCACCTGCAGGCCGGTTTGCCGCACCGCTTGTGGCAAGCGAGGCTCGACCGCCTTGATGCGGTTTTGCACGTCCATCTGGGCCAGCTCCGGATCGGTGCCCGGCTTGAAGGTGGCAGTGATCTGCGCGCTGCCCGAGGCGTCCACCGACGACTCGAAGTAGAGCAGGTTCTTCACTCCCGACAGCTCGCGTTCGATAAGGCTCACCACCGCATCGTTCAGGGTCTGCGGTGTGGCGCCCGGATAGGCGGCATAGAGGGTCACCGACACCGGCGCCACCGAGGGATAGCGGGAGATGGGGAGCTTGGGGATGGCGATGACCCCTGCCAGCACTATGAACAGGGCGATCACCCAGGCAAACACCGGGCGATGAATAAAAAACTGCGGCATGGATAACTCTCCGATTCAGCGAATGCCACCGTCAGCCGGTTGGCTGACAGCGGGTGCTTGCCAGGGGGAGGCAATGATCTGAACCCCCGGGGTCAGACGGTCGATCCCTTCGATCACCACCTGTTGCCCGGCACTGAGCCCGGACGCGATGCGGTACTGGCTACTCACCAGTTCAGCGGTGTTGACCGGAACCAGTTGTGCCTGCCCCTGGCCATCCATCACCCACACGCTGCTCTGACCCGAGGTGCGAACTACCGCCTGCTGGGGCACGGTCAGGGCGTTGGCATAGCGGGCCCGGGGGATGCGTGCCTGCACATAGAGGCCGGGCAACAGCCGCCTCTCGGGATTGTCCACCAGCACCCGCAGCAGCACGTCGCCGGTTCCGGCATCGACCTCGATGCCGGAGAAGAGGATGCGCCCCTGCATGCCCAGCGGTGTGCCATTGCTGCCGAGGATCTCCACCGCCAGTTCCGGTGCCGTTGAGCCAGCCTGCTGGCGCAGGGATTCCAGCACCGAGGCCGGTTGACGCACATCGACGTAGACCTGATCGATCTGCTGTATTCGGGCCATGGGTGTGGCATCGGTGGGGGACACCAGGGCTCCTTCACTCACCAGCGCCTGATCGATGCGCCCGGCGATGGGGGCCTCCACGCTGGCAAATTGCAGGTTCAGCTGGTGCCGGGCCAGGGTCGCCCTGGCCTGGGCTACATCGGCGGCCGCCTGATCCCGCTGGGAGACCGCATCGTCATAGGTCTGGCGGCTGATGGCGTCGGTGCGCAGCAGCGGCTGCAGGCGCTCAATCTGGATGCGGGCGCGGGCCAGCACGGCCTCGGCCCGTTGCAATGCGGCGGCGGCGCTGTCGACATCGGCCTTGAAGGGGGCCGGGTTTATCTGGAACAGCACTGTGCCTGCGCTGATCTCGGCGCCCTGCTCGAACAGGCGGCGCTGTACGATGCCGCTGATCTGGGCGCGAATGTCGGCGCTGCGCAGTGCCGCTACCCGGGCGGGCAGATCCTCGCTGATGACAAGCTCCCGACCAGTCAGAGTCAGCACCGACACCTGAGGAGGGGCGGGAGCCTCCTGCTCTTGCGGCGCGACATCGCAACCCGCCAGCCCGAATGCGGCAATGACGGCGAGCAGGGCGCCCGCATACCGCTGTTTTACAAACCTCATCCACTCACCTCGTTAAACCGTCTCTCCGGTGTGATGTGACCGAAGAGTGCATCGAGCGGCCATTATGGCGAGGGGCTATTGCGAATGATTCGAGGCTTTGTGGAGAATCCATGGAGGCGATGATAAAGTTCAACGCCACCTTTTTTCGAGTCCGACTATGTCCCATCTCAATGCTCCCGCCAGCCCGGCGGGCCAGTCACTGGTACTGATTGCAGAGGATGAAGCCGAGATCGCCGACATCCTCGCCGCTTACCTGCAACGTCATGGCTTGCGCTCCCTGCACGCCGCCGATGGCCGTGAAGCGCTGGCCATGCATCAGGCATTCAAACCCGATCTCCTGCTGCTGGATGTACAGATGCCGCAACTGGATGGCTGGCAGGTGCTCAGCGAGATCCGGGCGCGCGGCGATACGCCGGTGATCATGTTGACCGCCCTCGATCAGGATCTCGACAAGCTGATGGGGCTGCGCATGGGGGCGGATGACTATGTGGTCAAACCCTTCAATCCGGCCGAAGTGGTGGCGCGAGTGCAGGCCGTGCTCAGGCGCACCCGGGCCGTGACGCCAGCCACGGCGAATGTGCTGCGGGTCGGCCAGTTTCAGATCGATCTGGAGAGCCACGAGGCCAGCATTTTCCGCGATGACCAGCAGCAGGTGCTGGAGCTGACCCTGACCGAGTTCAAGTTGCTCGCCTCTTTGATGCGGGCGCCGAAACGGGCGTTCAGCCGCGCCGAACTGCTGACTCACTGCTTGCCGGAGGGGGATACCCAGGAGCGTACGGTGGATAGCCACATCAGCAAGTTGCGCAAAAAACTGGAGACACACGGCATTCAGGGGGTCCCCGCCAGTGTCTGGGGCGTTGGCTATCGCTTCGGGGGCGATGCATGAAATCGGCGCCCGGCCTTCGCAGGCAGATCATCCGCTCTCTGGGCTTGATGACGCTTGGTATCATCTCCCTCGCGGTGATCGGCACCTATGTGTTTTATGGCATCGCCGTGGCGTTTGTGCCGGGCAGCATCTCCGAGACCTGGGTGCCCTCCAGAGTCGAGATGATCTGGATCGGCTCCACCATTCTCATTGCATTGGGGATGGCGCTGTACGTGGCGGTGCGCCTCTCTCGCCGCATCCTGACTCCCCTCAACTCGGTGGCAACCAGCCTGCGCGAGGTGGCCGAGGGTAAACTCGATGCCCGCGTGCCGGAGGATGAGCAGGCGATCGGGGAGACGGCGCAACTGGTGCGCGACTTCAACGCCATGGCCGAGCGGCTGCAGAGCATGACCCGCGAGCGGGAGTTCTGGAATGCCGCCATTGCCCACGAGTTGCGCACTCCGGTGACCATTTTGCGCGGCCGTTTGCAGGGGCTGGCTGAAGGGGTATTTCCTCCCAGCAGCGAACTCTTCGAGGGATTGCTGCGCCAGGTCGAGGGGCTCAATCACCTGATCGAGGATTTGCGGGTATTGAGCCTCAACGACAGCGGCCATCTGGAGTTACAGCGGACCGAGGTCAGGCTGGCCGACGAGCTTGCCGTGGTGCTTGAGGCGTTTGCCAGCCCTCTGGCGGCGAGCGGATTTGTGTTGCAGCGGGAGCTCGATAGCGAACTTCATGTTTGCTGCGATCTGTTTCGTATCCGTCAGGCTCTGATGGCGCTGTTGGAAAATGCCCAGAAGCACGCGCTGCCGGGCCTGCTGACCGTGCGGCTGTATCGCTCGGAGAGTGTGTGTGTCCTGAGTGTGGAAGATGAGGGGCCAGGCATCAGCGAGGAGATCGCCGCCTGTATCTTCGATGCGTTTCGTCGCGGAGATCCATCACGCTCGCGCAAGAGCGGCGGTAGCGGGCTCGGACTCGCAGTGGTCAAGGCGATTGCCGAGGCGCACGGTGGCAGCGCGGTTTGCCAAGCTACCGGGCGGGGAGGGAGCCGCTTCGTGCTCTCCTGGCCCATCTCGGCCATCTCCGGTTGCCCTGAAACCTAGCCTGCGGGTGGCAGGTTCTGATGAAGCTATACAGCTGACAGCTGCCCGCACAGGGGCGTTCGACAAGCGACCGTTATAGGGTGTTCTACCGCTTGTGCCGGGTGAGCAGGAGGGGCTTGGGACATGGCTCATTTGGCGCGAAATCACGGTTTTTTGCCGTCAAAAATTGAAACCGTTTTCAGAAATCCTTTTCAACTGTGATCCGCTTCAAAGCTTTTTCGGGCGCCAACCTCTAGCATTGGCTCCACGAATTAGGGGCTAGCGCTCCCGATTTTCCCGCTGTGGGAGGTAACCGGATGATCCGGCTATTTCCTTCGTTACTTTCGACGGTCATCATGGATGGCCGTTTTTTTTTGAGTTATTTCACGGTAAAGGGTCGAGCCGCTGGCGCTTTACCGTTAAAATTCCGCTTTTGCACTTGCCCGTGAGTCTTGATGTCTGCGTCCACCCTCTCTTCGGATAGTTATGCCCTGCTCGCCACCCTGCAATTGCAGCGCGTTGCCAGTACCCGTTTGCTGCAAGAACAACTGGCGATAGGCCATGCCCTGATCGATAAACTGACCCGACTGCAGGATGCGGGGCTGGTCAGATTGCGCGGGGAGCAGCAGTGGAGCCTGACCGCCGAGGGGACGCTGGCGCTGATCCTGGGGGTGCGTGCCGGTCTCTGCCCGGCGCCGGACTGGAGCCGGGTGCCCTCATTGACCGGGCAGGATCTTACCCATGCGGTGGTGCGCGAGCTCTGCCGCGGCAAAGCGGGGGAGATCCCCACCTATTTCTCGGCCAGCGATCTGCTGACCTTGCTCGATACCCCGGACGCTCACCAGTTGCTGGCGGGCTCCAGCCCCGCCTGGCAGCAAATGTTGCTGGAGCACTTCTCGCTGCAACTCTTGCTCGATGCCCCCTATGAAGAGCGCTGGCCGCTGGCCAATGCGCTGGTGCGCTGTGCCCCCGAGGTGCAGGCCCGGGCCAAAGCGTTCGAGGCGGAGTGGCGCTGGCTCTGCGGGGATGGCGAGAGCACATCGCCAACCGGCGAGGACAAGGATGCCGCCCCCGGCTGGCCAGCCCTGCAGGCGCTGGCCCAGCAGAACCAGAGCGGCCCGCTTGGCGAGCGACTGCTCACCGCGCTGGGCCAGTGGCAGGCAACCGATGAGGGTGAGGCGGGCCAGTGGCCCCGTTCATTCAGCGCCCTGCTCTGGCTTGGCTGGTTGCAGCAGGCCGATCCCGTCATCGCCAGCGAACAGCGCAAGAAGTGGCAGCGCAGTCTGACTGGCCAGTTCCCCCTGCTTGCCGATCTGCTCAGCCAGTGGGCGGGCGATCGCCACGGTCAGGCGGTTGGCCTGTTCGATACCCTGCAACTGCCGGTGGAGGAGCTCCACTGGGGCTATCTCTGGCTCGATCTCTGCGCGCTGGCCCGTCACGGTGCCCAGAGCCCGCAGGTGGCCATGTTGCACAAGTGGGATCTCTCCCATCTGCTCGATGCCGAACCCCATCATCGCCTGATGGCCTTTTGTCAGGATCTGCTGCGCATCTTGTTGGGCGAGGCGGCCAAAGGGGCGCCCCTGTGCCAACTGCGCGGCAGTGAGGAGAGTGCGCAAGAGGGCAGTGACGAGCAGGATGATGACGGGGACGAGGATAAAACCGCGGCCTCTGCCAGCTGGCTCAACTGGTTGCAGGGGCTGGGACGCTCCAGTGGCGTACGCAAGCCGCAAGAGCGGTTGGTGTGGCTGCTCCATGCCGACGGCCCCGAGCTGGAGTGCAAGATCCAGAAGCTGAGTACCAAGGGGGAGTGGACCGCCGGTCGCCGGGTCGATCCGGCCCTGCTCTCTACCCAGTATGCCGCCATGCTCGATGAGCACGACTGGGCACTGGTTCGCACCCTGCCACGGGTGATGGGACGACTGCCGCGGGATGTCTGGGCGCCGCTGGCCGATCACCCCCGTTTGTTCAACGCCAAGGGGCAAAAGCTGCAACTGGCCATCAGTGCACCCCTGCTGCAGGTGGTGGCCACCGAACAGGGGATGAGCGCGCAGCTCTGCCCCGATGCGGCCGCTCGCGGGGCCCATATCATGCCGCTGGCGCAGGATCTGTGGCAGCTCATCCTCACCCCGCAGCCGCTGCTCGACCGCTTGCCAGCGCTCGAATCCATCCCGCTGTTGCCCGCCGAGGGGCTGGCCGAGCTGCAACGCACCCTGGACGCCATTCCCGAGCTGCCCTGGCACAGTCAGGTTGCGGGGCTGAGCGGCAACGCCGAACTGGCTCCCTGGCCGGGCATTCCTTCGGTGCAACTGGATTGGCAGGATGGTCAGCTGTCGGTCAAGCTGGTGACCCGCTTTGAGGATCTGCCGCCCCAGCCCCTTGGCAAGGGGGAGGCGATCGTGCGGCAGGGGATCAAGGCGTACCACTACTGGCAGCGGGATCTCGGGGCCGAGAAGCTGCAGGCCCAGTTGCTGCGCAATCAACTGCCCATCGGCCTGCCCGGCAGCGAGTGGCTGCTGCAGGGGGAACAGGCGCTGGCGCTGGTCAATGCCCTGCCCGAGCTGGTGGACGCCGGTGTGGTCATTCACTGGCATCAGGACAGCGCCCGTCTCAAGAGCCTCGATGAAGCGGCTCTGAGCCTGCGCATCGAGCGGCGGCAGGACTGGTTTCAGGTCGAAGGGGCACTGGCGCTCGATGAGCACCAGATCCTCGACCTGCGCCTTATTCTGCGCCAGATGACCCCGGGGCAGCGCACCGTTCAGCTCGATGAGAAGACCAGCCTGATGCTGAGCGACAAGCTGGTAGAGCGGCTCACCATGCTGGGGGCCATGCTCGATGAAGAGCAGCGCATCAACAACAAACTGGCCTATCCGCTCACTCGCCTGCTCTCGGTCATTACCACCGAAGGGGATGCGGCGTGGCAATCCCTTCAGCAGGAGTGGCAGCAGGAGGTCGATTGCCCGGACGAGCTGCTTACCTCCCTGCGGGACTATCAGAAAGAGGGGGTGCGCTGGATGGCGACCCTGGCCCATCACGGTTTTGGTGCCTGTCTGGCCGATGACATGGGTCTGGGCAAGACGCTGCAGGCGCTTATCGTGCTGCGGATGCGCCAGCATCTTGGCCCAGCGCTGGTGGTGGTGCCCAAGTCAGTGGTCACCAACTGGCAGGAGGAGGTGGCCCGTTTCGCCCCCGAACTGGATGTGGTGGTGTTCGAGAACCCGGCCGAGCGGGAGGGGATCATTCGCGAGGCCAAGGCCGGTCAGGTGATCCTCATCAACTACGGCATGCTTGGCAGCCTGGCGGAGGCGCTCAAGTCCCGCCGCTGGTCCAGCATGGTGCTCGATGAGGCGCAGCAGATCAAAAACGCCGGCACCCAGCGCGCCAAGCTGTTGTTCCAGCTCGACGGCGATTTTCGCCTCGCCCTCTCCGGTACCCCCATCGAGAACCATCTGGGGGAGCTGTGGAGCCTTTTTACCTTTATCAACCCGGGGCTGCTCGGCAGCCTTGGCGAGTTTAAGCGTCGCTTTGGCAAGGCGGTCAAGGATCCCCAGCACATGGCGCTGCTGCGGGCGGTGATCAGCCCCTTTATCCTGCGTCGTCTCAAGCAGCAGGTGCTGACCGAGCTGCCGGACAAGACCGAGATCATTCACCACATCAGCCTCTCCCCTGAGGAACGTCAGCTCTACGAGGCGACCCGGCGGGAAGTGGTGCAGCAGGTGCAAAGCGCCGATGGTCGCGCCCTGATGCATGTACTGAGTGGCCTGACCCGGCTGCGCCGTCTCTGCTGCTCACCGGAGCTGGTGATGCCCGAGTGGTCGCAAACCAGCAGCAAGCTGGACGAGGCGATTGCCCTGCTGGAAGAGGCGATCGACGGTGGTCATCGGGTGCTGGTGTTCAGCCAGTTCGTCGATCTGCTGAGTCTGTTGCGGGCCCGCATCGAGCAGAAGTCCTGGGACTACTGCTATCTGGATGGGGGCTGCTCCGCCAAGTCCCGTCAGGACTCCATCCTGCGTTTTCGTCACGAGGAGGTGCCGCTGTTCCTCATCAGCCTCAAGGCGGGGGGGACCGGCCTCAACCTCACCCAGGCCGATACCGTGCTGCACCTCGATCCCTGGTGGAACCCGGCGGTGGAAGATCAGGCGAGCGATCGGGCGCACCGGATGGGCCAGACCCAGCCGGTGACCGTGTACCGGCTGGTGTGCGAGCAGACGGTGGAGGAGAAGATCGTCGCTCTGCACGACGAGAAGCGGGCGCTGGCCGATGGCCTGCTGAGCGGCCAGTCCGAGGTGCGCGGGCTGGATGTGGAGAGCCTGCGGGCCCTGCTGATGGGCTGATTGGCGACGCCACCTTTCATACCGCCTATCGAGACAGAAAAGGGGAGAACATCCAGAGATGTTCTCCCCTTTCTCGTTTGGGACGCAGATATGGGGTACTCGTTTATCGCGGCAAGGCGGCCCAGCTATCCCTGATCCAGCTATCCCTGATCCAGTCACCCCTGATAGAGATAGAGGTGCAGCCGCTCGATGATGGGCTCACCTCCAATCTTGCGATCTCGCCGCGCCTGCCGGCTCTTGGGGGGATAGTTGCCCAGATGGGTGACCGCGGGCGGGGTATCCGAGCAGAGCAGCAGAGGCAGGCTCGCCTTGATCTGCTGCTTGCGCGGGGTGCGCTCCAACCAGAGCAGGTTGATCATCGGGTGGGTCTTGACCGGGCGGCGGATCCGCAGCTCGGCATCGGCGGGCAGACGGCGAATGTCGTACACCTCCTGATCCACCATCTTGCTCCACTCCTCGTTGTTGGAGAGGGCCGGTATATAGCGGCGGCTGCGCTCCAGCATCTCAAGCACCTGCTCGCGACTTAGGCGATTGATGGTCTGCTTGTCAGCCCAGGTAAAGCCAAGGGATTGCAGCTCCCCTGCCAACAGGGTCAGTTTGCGGTAGACCTGCAAGGTGATCACTCCGGGCAGGGCGGTATGTACCAGCTCGAACTTCTCGTCCCGTCCCCCCGCCTGCTGCACCAGTGCCTTGAAATCGAGCTTGTGCTGGTTGATTTGGTCGATCAGCGGTTGCAGCAAAGGGGCTGCGGCGGCAGGAAAGCGCAACCAGCCGGGCAGCCGATGAGTCGCCTTGGTGGAGCAGCCGGGACGGGCGCTGTGGTCCCGATAAGCGGCGAGGGTGGCCGCCAGCGCGGCTTCACCGTTGAGATAGCCCACCTCAATTTGCTCGATCGGGTCGTGCTCTTCCCCCTGTGGCACCGGGGGGAGGGGATAGACATGGGCCTCCTGCAGATCGAGTTGGCCAAGCAGATCGGCCAGCTGCTTGAGAGAGGCTTCAATGGCGGCCATCTGTTGACGCAGGGCGGCGGTCGGGGTAAAGGTATCCATCGATGATCCTGTGGTTTCATCCGCCTCTGACGGCATAAACGATGGCGTCAGGGCAGGGGAGTAAACTACTGTATAAATAACCATACCAGTATGCCGATTGCGCGCCAAGAGGGGCGTTTTCGGGTCTTCATCGAGGGAGCTGCGCGGGAGGAAAAGTAAGTTTTTTTTATGTTTCATTGTGTTAATTTAAGATCACAAAGAGATCGCAGAATTAACAATCGAATGTAATGACAGGGTTGCCACCCATGGCACGTCCATTGGCGAGTGCATAGACAATGCGGTAAATTGCATATGTAAGGTGGTGCCATGCAGCACAATATGCTGCGGGCCGTTGATGGTCGAATATTGACTAAATTATTCTTTATAAATCAAAGTATTAAAATTGTATCAGTCAGTTTTTTACTATTAGTTTTCCTAATGTAAAGTATCAAAATTCGTCAATTGAGTCGGCCCTGCTCCCTGACTAAGCTTTGCGCATCAAATAAAGCCCAGTGCGTAAACAAATATTCAGAGGAGCCACATCATGGCCAACATGACTTATACCGAAACCGGTTACCAGCATTCCAGCCAATTGAATCTGGTTGCTCGCGTTAAAATGACCGTTCTGACCTGGCTGGAGCGCAGCCGCAGCCGTCGCCAGCTCTCCGAGCTGCCCGAGTACCTGCTCAAAGACATCGGCCTGAACGAAGCTGACCGTTATCAAGAGACCACCAAGCCGTTCTGGCGTGGTTGATCAGCCGGGCATGGATGCCTTGTTTTTCTGCTGATCCGTTTTCTGCTTTGCCCCTGTGGCGCCCGGCCATCAAGCGGGTAATAGTCTGTTTTATCTCCCCCGTTTTCCCCCTGTTGTGCGTTGATCCTCTTTCCTCTTCTCTTTATTTCACATTGCTATAGCACCTCGCTGTCGTCGCTCGATTGTTATCACAATTGTGTTGTTAATGTTTGAATTTGTTTAAAAAACGATTTTAAGCCGCGATGCCTTGCGTATAATCCGGCCATAGTATTCCAGCGCAAGAGGGTGAGACGGATGATTCCCCAGCACGATTTTTTGGCCTTGACCCGCAGCCATGAGTGGCAGCTTGAGCCCTTTGAATTTACCCTGCCCGATGGTGCGCGGGTCAGCGTCTGGGATACGGGCGTACTCTGTCTGGAGCCTGCCAGCGGCGCGGGCGGCCAGCCGGGAGGGCGCAAGGATATCGTCCTCTCCTGCGGCATCCACGGCAACGAGACCGCCCCCATCGAGATCTGCAACCAGCTGCTGAGCCGTCTGCTCTCAGGCGAGCTGAGCGCCCGTCATCGGGTGCTGTTCCTGTTTGGCAATCCGGCGGCGATGAATCTGGGATTGCGGGAGGTGGAGGAGAACATGAACCGGCTCTTCTCCGGAGCCCACAGCAAGGGAGAGGGGCTCTGCAATCGGGAGCGGATCCGCGCCATGCGCCTCGAGCAGTATGTGAGCCGCTTCTTTGCCGATCCGGCTCGTCCCCGTTACCACTACGACCTGCACACCGCCATTCGCGGTTCGCGCCACGAGAAGTTTGCCGTCTACCCCTTCCCCCACGAGCGGCCCCACTGCCGCGAGCAGGTGCAGTTCCTCGGCGCCTGCGGGGTGCGTACTATTCTGCTCTCCGCCAGCCCGACCACGACCTTCAGCTACTACAGCTCCCGCCAGCATGGTGCCCACGCCTTTACGGTGGAGTTGGGCAAGGTGCGCCCGTTTGGCGAGAACGATATGACCCGCTTTATCGAAACCCGCCAAGCGCTGCAAGAGCTGGTCACTCAGGATGAGGTGGCGCTGGAGCCGTGGCGGGCGGATGATTTCACCCTGTTTGCCATCGATCGGGTGATCACCAAAAAATCGGAGCAGTTTCGCTTCCTGTTTGCCAGCGATGTGGACAACTTCACCGAATTCCCCCAAGGGTTCGTGCTGGCCGAGGATGGTGAGCTGCGCTACACGGTCGAGAAGCCGCGTGAGGCGGTGGTCTTCCCCAATGCCAATGTGGCGATCGGTCAGCGCACCGTGCTGATGGTGGTGCCGACAAGGCTCTGGGAATAGCGGTGATAGTTTTGCCTGCAGAGCGGTGATGCATCCGCAGGTGGCGCCAAGCCATTGTTTTCGTCGGAGGCTCAGACACAGCAGCGGTTAGCCGCAGTAATAAAAAACGGGGCCAGTCAGATGACTGGCCCCGTTTTTTATCGGGTTCAAGTGGTGTGGCTTAGCTGTTGTTCTTCACAAACAGGGTCAGCTCCTGACCGGGCTTGAGGTAATCCCCTTTATCCAGCTGGTTCCAGCGCATCACATCGTTGATGGCCACCTGGAAGCGAGCCGCGATGGAGGAGATGGAGTCGCCACGGCGAACCTGATACACCATCGATTTGTCGCTCTTCTTCCCTTGCTTGGGATAGACCACCAGCTTCATGCCTGGCTTGAGCGCCGACTTGGCATTCAGACCGTTCCACTTGGCGAGCTCTTCGTGGGAGACGCCGTGTGCCTGGCTGATGCTCCACAGGTTGTCACCCGAGCGCACCTTGTAGCTGACTTTGGCCTTCTGGCTGCTGCCACGGCTTGCCAGCTGTTGCGGTTTGCTGGCGGAGCTGGCCTTGCTGCTGACCTGACCGTGGGTCGGGATCACCAGTTGCTGACCGCGACGCAGGTTGTTGCTGCGCAGATTGTTGGCCAGCTTCAGCTCGTTCACGCTCACGCCATGATTCTGGGCAATGCGCGACAGGGTATCGCCACTGGTGACCTGATAGGAGCGGGTACGAATACGCTCGCTCTTGGGCAGATCGGCCAGTGCCAGCTCCAGGGTATCGGCATACTCTACCGGTACCAGCAGGCGGTAAGGGCCACGGGGCGACATCACGCCACGGCTCAGGGCCGGATTGACCTCCTTGAGCTGTGACGTGCGCAGACCGGCCAGTTGGGCGGCCACATTCAGATCGATCTGGCTGCCGGTCTCCACCACTCGCAGCTTCGGCTCGTTGGCGAGCACCGGCAACTTGATATTGTATTTGTCAGCATTGCTGATCATGTCAGCCATGGCGAGGATCTTGGGCACATACATCCGGGTTTCCCGGGGCAGATCGAGCGACCAGTAGTCGGTCGGTTTGCCTGCGCGCTGGTTACGCTGGATGGCGTTGCGCACCCGTCCTTCACCGGCATTGTAGGCGGCCAGCGTTTGCAGCCAGTCACCGTCAAAAAAGCGGTTCAGGTATTCCAGATAGTCGAGCGCCGCATTGGTGGAGGCCAGCACATCGCGCCGTCCGTCATACCAGTTGTCGTGGCGCAGACCGAAGTTTCTGCCTGTCGCTGGCACAAACTGCCACAGACCGACGGCATTGCTGCGGGATCGGGCATGGGGATCAAACATGCTCTCGATCATCGGGACAGTAATAAGCTCCATTGGCAGCTCACGCCGTTCAATCTCCTCTACCATCAGATAGAGGTAGGGTTCAGCCCGGCTGGCAATGGTCGCCAGATGCTTATCATTGCGCAACAGCCACTCACGTTGCTGGCGGATGCGCGGATTGTCCGGAGTTTCCAGTTGCATATCATCGCTGATACGCACCCACAGATTGTCCGTATCTTCCATTTCGTCCAGCTGTTCATCGCCAAACAGGAAATGGGAAGAGTGTTTTTTATGCGCTTTTTTCTTGACCTGGGGGGACTTGATCGGCTCGATTGCCGTTAGCGCCCGGTCATCCTGATGGCTCAGGTTTTGGCAGCCGCTGAGCAACAGCGCTGCCAATAAGGCCGTTCGTACCTTCATCTCGTTCCGGTCATTTTTAGGAAAAACAGCTCGCATCATAAGGGGCAATGGCCCCCTGATCAAGGTTTGTTCAAAAAACGTCCTTCCACTGACGCAGGATGGTGAAGGTATCTACCGGATTTTCCACGCATTTTAGCCCATGCTTTTCAGCAGAAAATTTCACTGAATCCTGTTCGCATCTCAGAAAAATGTTGAAAGTGCGTTCGTCACCCAGCCGGGTTGGCAGGCTTGGCAGCCCTTGTTGCCGCAGTTTGCTGATCAGCCCGATCTGGCGGCGGATCGCCGGGTTGTCCGGCTCGACCGCATAGGCAAAACGCAGGTTGGAGAGTGTGTACTCGTGGGCACAATAAATGAGTGTCTCATCGGGCAGGGCGGCGAGTCGTTGCAGCGAGCGGTACATCTGCTCCGGCGTCCCTTCAAACAGGCGGCCACAACCGGCCGAGAAGAGGGTATCGCCACAAAAGAGCATGCCGTTGCCGTGGTAGGCGATGTGGCCGCGAGTGTGCCCGGGCACATGGATCACCTCGAGGGCGAGGCCGTGCCAGTTGATCTGATCGCCATCTTCCAGCCACTGACCGTGGTGATCCGGCATCGGGTCAAGTTTGGGGCCATAGAGCCGGGCGTGGGGGAAGTGGGCAAGCAGGTCGGTGACGCCCCCGACATGGTCGTGATGGTGATGGGTCAGCAGGATGGAATCGAGCACCAGCCCCAATGCCTCGAGCCGCTCCAGCACGGGGGCGGCATCGCCCGGATCGACCACCAGACAGTGATTTTCGTGGCGGATCAACCAGATGTAGTTGTCATTAAAGGCTGGAACTGTGATCACTGGATACATGAGTCTGCTTCTCTTTAGGGAGGGTATCTTATATAACAGGATGGCGTTCGAAACCCCGAGTTGAGCCCTATTATGCAGGTGGCACGTACCGAACAACAAATCGAGATCCCGACCAGCTGGTCTGCATTGCCTATGGGGGACTGGGTGGCGGCCGAGATCCAGGATCGGCTCGACAACTGGTGTCCCAATCTGTTTGGGTATCATCTGCTGAAAATTGGCGCTCTGAGCGCCGAACTCTCCTGCAAACGCTCCTCCATTCGTCACCAGATCGGGGTCGCCCCCAACGGGCGGCTGCTCGACATGTATGGCGACCCCCTCGATCTGCCGGTGCGGACCGGCAGCGTCGATGCCTGCCTGCTGGCTCACTGCCTCGATTTCTCCGCCGATCCCCACCAAGTGTTGCGCGAAGCCGAAAGAGTGTTGACCGACGATGGCTGGCTGATCATCAGTGGCTATAACCCCATGAGTCTGGTCGGGATCGGTCACTGTGTGCCGTTCTTGCGGCGCAGAATGCCCTGGTCGGCACGGATGTTCACCCCAGGGCGGGTGACGGACTGGCTGCATCTGCTGGGATGCGAGGTGATGTTCGACGAGCGCTTTGGTTATTCGTTTATGGGAAAACAGAGCTGGCACAGTTGGTGGCGAGAGAGTATCGGGCGGGATTATTGCAGGGCATTTGCATCGGTATACGTGATTGCGGCCCGTAAACGGCGCTTTCCACTGATCCCGGTGCGGCGGCGCTGGCAACTGCCAAAGTCCCTCGCCACACCGGGAATGGCCCGTCAGGGCTGGTAGCCGGTATCCTCGGCCAGATCCTTGCCGCAGGCGGCCTCTCTGGCCAGCTCGTCGCACCGTTCGTTCTCCGGGTGGCCGGAGTGACCCTTCACCCAGAGCCACTCAATCTGGTGGCGACCCACTTCCGCATCCAGCTCCTTCCAGAGATCGACGTTCTTGACCGGTTGGCGGTTGGCGGTCATCCACCCTTTCTTCTTCCAGCCGATGATCCACTGGGTGATCCCCTGGCGGACATACTGGCTGTCGGTAGTGAGGCGAACCTTGCACGGTTCGTTGAGGGTGCGCAGCCCCATGATGGCGGCCATCAGCTCCATCCGGTTATTGGTGGTCAACTTGAATCCGGCGGAAATCTCTTTGCGGTGCTTGCCGTAGACCATCACGGCCCCGTAACCACCCGGGCCCGGATTGCCGAGGCAGGAGCCGTCGGTATAGACATCAATCTGTTTTAACATGAGCAATCAATCTGTTTTAACATGAGGCTTGGGGTAAACTAGCGAGTAAGTAAAGCCGAAGTTTGACATAGATTGGATCATGAACACACCCCAACTGAATCGCCAGATCATTCTGGATACTGAAACCACAGGTATGAATACGGCGGGCGGCCCTGTCTATCTGGGGCACCGCATTATCGAAATCGGCTGTGTGGAGGTGATCAACCGCAAGCTGACCGGTAACCACTATCACGTCTATATCAAGCCTGATCGTCTGGTCGACCCGGAAGCGATCCAGGTGCACGGTATTACCGACGAGTTCCTGCGTGACAAACCGTCGTTCAGCCAGATTGCCGACGAATTCCTCGACTTCATCCGCGGCGCCGAATTGATCGCTCACAACGCACCGTTTGACGTGAGCTTCATGGACTACGAGTTCAGCAAGCTCGGACTCAACTTCAAGACGGCGGATATCTGCACCATCACAGATACCCTGGCGATGGCGCGGGATCTCTTCCCCGGCAAGCGCAACAACCTGGATGTGCTGTGCGATCGTTACGGTATCGACAACTCCCACCGTACCCTGCACGGGGCTCTGCTCGATGCGGAGATCCTGGCGGACGTCTACCTGCTGATGACCGGCGGTCAGACCAAACTCAATCTGGCCACCGAAAGCAACGAAAACGAAAGCAATCAGGACACCAGTATTCGCCGGTTAGAGAGCAACCGACCCGCCCTCAAGGTGGTGCGTGCCAGCGCCGAGGTTCAGGCCCTGCACGAGGCGAGACTGGATCTGGTAAATAAGAAAGGAGGAAGTTGTCTGTGGCGGCAATGAGCAAGTGGTGTGCCGGTCTGCTGTTGTTGCTCTCGCTAGGGGCGACAGCGACCGAGGTATTTGCCCCTTCCGATATTCCGCTGCTGGATAACCGCTTTCGCATCGATTACGGCGTGAAGGAGATCACCTTCATCATCAAGCGCAAGCCGGGCACCCCATCCGTGATCCTGGTTCGCCCCGATGGCAGCAAGCTTTACGTGGGCAAGGTCAAACCTGCCGATGTGGGTTGGCTGGCGCTGCCGGAGCATGATCTCATTACCCTGCGCAATCCCATGCCGGGCCCCTGGCAGGCGATTGGCGAGGTGGATCCCGACAACCGGGTGCGCATTCTCTCCGATATCCGGCTCGATATCGCCGCCCTGCCGATGCAGCTCTATCAGGGGGAGGTGGTCAAGCTCAAGGCGTGGTTGCTGATCAATGGCCAGCCACCGAAAGATAAATACTATCTCTCTGATTTTGGCATGACCGTCAAGCTGCAATCGTTCAGCGATGCCGATAAGAAAGAGGTCGTGCTGGATCAAGTACTTGGCCACTATCGCGATGATGGCAAGGGGCTCGACGAAGTGCCGGGCGATGGCATCATGACGGCGGAAGTGACGCTGCAGGATATTCCCGGTGGCAAGTACCGCGCCATGTTCAGCACGGGCAATCAGGTGTTTGTCCGTGCCCGTTATCAGGATGTGCTGCTTTACCCCTATCCGTTCAGTTATAACCTGGCACCGCCTTCGGATGAGCTGGGTGCCAAGCTCTCACTGCTAATCGACCGTGATGAGCTGGATCCCGCCTCCGTTGTGGTCAAGGGGAGTGTGACCAGCAATGTGGGCGGCCTCTACGAGTTCAGCGAGACCGCCAGCGACCCCAAGCTTGATATCGATCTTTCCAACATCAAGGAGGTCGGTCAGCATGAGGTGAAAGCAACCCTCTATGGCACCACTCGTCTCGGCCGTGAGCTGAAAATCGAGTTGCCGGTGAAAACCTTCAATGTCTTCCCGCCACCGCCGCCTCCTGTAGAGGTGGTGTCGGCCGCCGCACCGGCCTCCAGTGCCGAGGCGACCCATGAAGCCCCGGCAGAGGAGGAAATGGGCTGGCTGGTCTGGGCATTGGCGGGTGGTGGTGTGCTGCTGGCGGTATTGGGTGGGGTCGGGTTTGTGGTGATACAAAAACGGCGTGCCCTGAAGCGTGCTCTGGCCGCTGCGCAGGCCGAGAATCAGCAAGCCGGACAACCTGCCGCCAAGCTGGATCTCAATCTGCCAGAGCAGTAACCCTCGAACTGAAGTGGCGTGATGCCAGAGATAAAAAACCGCCCTGATAAGCAGGGCGGTTTTTTTTAGTTCATAAACAGAACAAGCTGGCTATCAGTGTTCGCCGATATAGACATCCTTGTTCTGCTCGCGGATCTCGAGGAACTTGTCCAGATTGGCCATCATCAGCTCGACCAGCTGGGGGTCGAAATGCTGCCCCTTCTCCTCTTCAATCAGGGCCAGCACCTTGTCCAGCGGCCACGCCTTCTTGTAGCAGCGATCCGAACCCAGGGCATCGAACACGTCAGCCAGCGCCACAATCCGCCCCTCCAGCGGAATATCGGCCCCCTTCAAACCGCGGGGATAGCCACTGCCATTCCATTTCTCATGGTGATTGCCAGCGATGGTGGCACCAATCTGAAACAGCGCCAGATCGCTGCCGGAGAGCATATCCTGCCCGAGCTGGGCGTGGGTTTTCATGATCTCCCACTCTTCCGGTGTCAGCTTGCCCGGCTTGTGCAAGATGGCATCGGGAATTCCCACCTTGCCAATGTCATGAAGCGGCGAGGCACGTTTCACCAGCTCGCTCTGCTCTTCGCTCATGCCCATCAGGTGGCAGAATTGTTCGGTATAGAGCGCGACCCGTTTGACGTGCAGTCCTGACTCTTTTGAACGGGTTTCGACTAGTTCGCCGATGCGATAGATGATCTCCCGCTGGTTGTCGGCGATCACCTCATTGAGCCGGATATTCTCCAGCGCCACTATGATGTTTTCGGTAAACAGGGTCAGCAGACTGGTATCGATCTGGCTGAGCTGGCGGGTGGTCTCGATGTGGAACAGCAGGTGGTGGCGAGGATTCTGGCAGTAGAGCACCATCTGGGTGGCGTTATAGACATTGCTGCGCTTGCTCATAGCCTGGCGCAGGATCTCCGGCGCGTCCGTGAGGTGCATGGCGGGATGGCCGGGGAGCAGGGGCTCCAATACTTGATCCTTCACCTCATAGGCGTATTGCTTGACGTCGTATATCTGGGTTTCCCCCAGATGGAGCAGGGCGCTGAGCTGCTCCTGAGCGCCTTCGACAAACTGGCGCAACGCCCGTTTCTCAAAGATCCCCTTGGAGGCTTCGATGACTTTTTCCAGCCCCTGACGGTTACTCTCCAGGGTGCGGATATCCCGATAGGATCGCAGGCTGGCCCGCAGCAGGGTGCGCAGCTTCTGGGAGGTGAGCTCGGTTTTATCCTTGTAGTCGTTGATGTCGTAGTTGGTTACCACGTCATCTTCCGGCGCCTGGCCGGGCTGGCCGGTACGCAACACGATGCGTACCATCTTGTTTTGCAGATCTTCACGGACGTATTTGACGACATCGAGGCCGGCGTGGTCGACCTCCATCACCACGTCCAGCAGCAACAGGGCAACGTCCGGGGTGGTGGCCAGCAACTCTTTGGCCTGCGCTGCGGAATAGGCATGCAGAAAATCGATGGGGCGATTGTCAAACTCGAATTTGTTCAAGGTGATTTTGGTGATGCGATGCACTTCAGGCTCATCGTCAACAATCATCACCTTCCAGCCCGCTTGCTGTGCGTCGGGGAGGGAGAGATCGTCATCATCAATAATCAGGATCTGGTCATCCATCATACAATCCTGTTTGGCATCCTGTGCTTACATTAACTGCTTCACTAAGGATAGGAAACTTATTGGGAAATAAAATTTGATCTCGAAAAACTATGGTCGAAATAAGCAAATGGAACCCTTTTTGACTATGGCGTTGTCGGGTTGCTTTCTTTGCCCAATCATGGAGCTAGCGTGCATAAAGCCTATGTCTGGATTGGGGTGTGGACGCCAGTGGTTGGGGATTTTTGAATCCAGCTTGTAGCTATTAGACGAGAAATAATCTTATTTGATAGTGATTCCTATTTGCGTGTAGCATGGGCGACACACTCAACGAGGAGCCCCATCGTGTCCCCATCTCTGCCTCCCAATCGTCCCCGTCTGCTGACTGTCAAAGCCATTACCCAGATCACCCCCCATTTGTGTCGCATCACCTTTGGTGGCAGCGAGTTGGCTGACTATCCCTTTACCTGCGGTGGGGCCCATATCAAGGTGATGCTGGCCCAGCCCCATCAGGTAGAGCCGGTGCTGCCTGCCATGACCCCGAGCGGCCCGCGCTGGAGTGACCCGGCTGACAAGCCGGTGATCCGCACCTACACCATCCGCGCGTTTCGCCGTGATGAGCAGGAAATTGATATCGACTTCGTGCTGCACGGTGACGGCGGGCCCGCCAGCGCCTTTGCTACCCATGCCAAGCCGGGAGAGAAGGTGATCCTCTCCGGGCCGGGTGGCCCCAACCCCATGCTGCAACCGGCCGATCACTACTGTCTGGTAGGAGATCTCGCCGCCTTGCCCGCCATCATGGCGATGTGTGAGGTGATGCCTGCCGAGGCCAGCGGGGAAATTGCGATTCTGGTGCCGGATCAGGCCGATGCTCAGCCGTTGACACTGCCGGTCGGGGTGCGCTGTCACTGGTTTGTCGGCGAGCCCGAGTCCAGTGGCCTGCTGGAGCATGTGATTGCTCTGCCGCTGGTGCGCGATGGTGGCTTCTTCTGGCTGGGTGGGGAAGAGGCGCTGGTGCTACCGCTGCGCCGCCATTTTCGTTCAGTGCTTGAGGTGGATCGCCAGTCGCTCTACGCCGTGCCGTACTGGCGCCGGGGCAAGAGTGAAGAGGCCTATCACCAGACCCGTCACGATGTGATGGATAATTAAGCGGATGCGAAAGAATACCTGATTCACCCTTGCAAATAAAAATGATTTGCATTTAGTATTGCGCCGTCTGGGTATTCGTCCGGGCGGCGTTTTTATTTCCGTTGACACAAGAGTGCCCTGTTTTCACGTCGGTTTGGCTGCATGTTGTCAGACCCAACGCAAGGAGTCGTAAAGGGTGGTTAAGTACCAGACCCCTCTGTTCTGGCTGGCATTGTTCCTTCTCTGCACGCTGTTTTGCCTCTCGCTCGCCACCGGGGCCGGCGTCTATGGTGCCCGCGAGGTGTTCGGCTACCTGATGGGTGACGCGCCTTGGGCGAGTGACGAGAAGCTCGCCATGGTGCTCAATACCTTGCGACTGCCGCGCACCCTCTGCGCCATGGTGGTCGGCGCCTCTTTATCTCTGGCTGCCTCCTTGTTGCAGAGCGCGACCCGCAACCCGCTGGCGGAGCCCGGCCTGCTGGGGGTCAACGCCGGGGCCGTCTTTGCGCTGGTGGTGGGGCTCACCTGGTTCGGGGTGGAGTCCGCCTACGGCTATCTGCTCTGGGCCGGCCTCGGCGCGCTGCTCGGCAACGTGATTGTGCTGGGGCTAGGCATGATGATTGGCCGCTCCAATCCGCTGAAGCTTATTCTGGTCGGGGTGGCGCTCTCCGCCACCTTCGGCGGTCTCTCCAGCTTTCTGCTGCTCTCCAACAAGATGGTGCTGGAGCAGTACCGCTTCTGGAACCTCGGCTCCCTGTCGGCGGCCAATCTCGATGCCATCATCGCCGTGCTGCCCTTCGTGCTGGCGGCGTTTGTCATCACCCTGCTGCTCTGTCGCCAGCTGACCCTGATGCAGATGGGGGACAGTCAGGCCCAGGCGCTGGGGATCCGCCCAAACCGGGTGCGAATTGGCGTGCTGTTGGCCGCCACCCTGTTTACCGCCAGTGCCATCGCCATCGCCGGCCCCATCGGCTTTGTCGGCTTTCTGGCCGCCTACTGTGGCCGACTGGTGGAACCGGTAAAGCTGTCGGTGCAGGTCTGTTTCTCCGCTCTGTTCGGCATGCTGTTTCTGCTGTTGGCCGACATTCTGGCACGCTGGCTGATCCAGCCGTTCGAGCTGCCAAACGGCGTCATTCTGGCCCTGATCGGTGCGCCTGTGCTGATCGCCATCGTTCATCGCGGGGGCTTTCGTACCCTGCTGACCGTCAAGTGAGGGGCTGATGCGTACACCTACCGATATGCTCTGCCTGCGGGCCGGCAACCGCTCTTTGCTGATCCATCTGCCAAGCTGGCGCTGGCTGGCTCTGCTGGCCATGGCGTTGCTGGCGCTGGCTCTGCTGGCCCTGAGCGTTGGCGGCGGCAAGCTTGGCTTGGCCGGGGTGGTCAACACCTTGCTGGGGGAGGGGACCCGGCTTGAGCAGCTCACCTTGTTCAAGATCCGGCTGCCGCGCATCCTTGGGGTGGTGGTGGCGGGGGCGGCCATGGGGCTCTCCGGCTGTCTGGTGCAGACGCTGGTGCGCAACCGGCTGGCCACACCCGATATGGTGGGGGTCAACAACGGGGCCTCTCTGGCCATCATCGTCTTCTCCCTCTACCTGACCGTGGGCAGCTGGCCCTGGTGGGCGGCACCTATCGGAGCCATCTTCGCGGCGCTGGTGCTCTATGCCCTCTGCCGCAAACCGGGTGAGCAGGGCTATCTGTTCGTGGTGATCGGCATCGGCCTCTCCGAGCTGTTCGAGGCGCTCGGTCAGTTTGTGATGTCCACCCAGGCCCTGCTGCACCTGAGCTCCCTCTATCTGTGGAATATGGGCAGCTTTATCGCCGTGGGTTACAGCACCATCACCCCTATCGCCATCCTGTTGCTGCTGCTATGCCCGTGGATCGTCTATCTCTCCCGCTCGCTGGCGGTGCTGCGCTTTGGTCCCGAGATGGCCAGAGGGCTTGGCATCAACGGCGATCGGGTACAACTGGGTATTCTGGCCCAGGCCATTCTGGTGGCGGCGCTCGGCACCGCCATCGGCGGCCCCGTGGTCTTTATCGCCATGGCGGCCCCCATTCTTGCCTCCTGGCTGGTGAAAGACCGGGTGGTGCCGCTCTGGCTGGCGGCGCTTAGCGGCGCCCTGCTGCTGCTTGCCAGCGATACCCTGGTCCGGGTGCTGGCCAGCCCTCACGAGGTGGCGACCGGTATCATGACCCGCATTCTCGGCGGCCTGTTGCTGCTGTTTCTTCTTGTTAACGATCGCCAGAGGGCTGACTGATGACGCTCACCGTAAATCGCCTCCACTTCGCCTATCAGCAGACCCCCATTTTGCGGGACATCTCTTTCAGTGTGCCGAGGGGCAAGCTGGTGGGGATCGTCGGCCCAAACGGCTGCGGCAAATCGACACTGCTCAAGCTGCTATCCGGCCAGATGAAAGCCCAACGCGGCGAGATCCTGCTCAAGGGCAAGCCGCTCGCCAGCTACCCCATGAAGGGGCTGGCGCGGGAGCTCGCCTATCTGCCCCAGCGGCCGACCCTGCCTGCCGGCATTCTGGTGGAGCAGTTGGTGCAGTATGGCCGTCACCCTCATCAGGGCTGGTTCAATCAGTGGGGTGAGGAAGATGCCCGCATGGTGCGTATTGCCTGCGAGCGGATGCAGCTTGAAAACATCTGGCAGCAGAGCGCAGCGTCCCTCTCCGGCGGGCAGGCACAGCGTGCGTGGCTGGCGATGATCCTGGCGCAGGACAGCGACATGGTGCTGCTCGACGAGCCCACCAGTGCCCTCGATATCGGTCACCAGACCGAGGTGATGGAGGCAATCCACCACATCACTGCCGAAGGCAAAACCGTGCTGCTGGTGATCCACGATCTGGCGATGGCGGCCCGCTACTGTGACGAGTTGATCGCCATCGGCGAGGGGACCATTGCTGCCATGGGCCCGGCCCGGGAGGTGGTGACCAAGGATCTAATCGACCGGCTCTACCAGACCAGTGTCGACATTCTGCATGCCCCCGGCGACGGGGCGCCCATTATCGTGCCCCGTCGCCACGAACATGGCCGCACCCTGCGTTCGGCGAGTTGAGTCATATGGACCTGCTCTGTGGGCCCACCGAGTGTATTCACGCGGCCGATTATCCGGGCCGTGCAACGATGAAGGAGTGAGATGATGAAGCGTTTTGCAGCCCTGGCAGCAGCCATCCTGATGCTGGCCGCGCCGCTGGTTCAGGCGCAGGAGATGCGTGAAGTGACTGATGCGTTTGGCCAGAAGGTGCAGGTGCCAGTCCAGCCAACGCGGGTGGTGGTGCTGAGCGAGCTCGAACTCGACAGCACCCTGACTCTGGGGCTGACCCCCATCGGCGCCGTCAATGGCCGTGGTCAACCCACCTTGCCCCGCTATTTGCTGAACAAGGCGGGCATGGGGATCCAGGTGATCGGCGATCTCGACAGCCCCAATCTGGAGTCGCTGATTGCGCTGGAGCCCGACCTTATCCTGACCGGCCAGACCCGTCCCGAGCTGCTGACCTTGCTGGGGGAGATCGCGCCGACCGTGGTGACCAGCAAGTGGGGTGAGCCGTGGCAGGATAGCTTCCGCCGCACCGCCCACACCCTCAACCGCGACCAGCAAGGGGATACTTTCTTGCTGCAGTATGCCGAGCGGCTGACTCAGGCCCGCAGCAAGCTGGCCAAGCATCAGGGGGAGAGCATCAGCATAGTGCGCTGGAACCCCAAGGGGCCGAGCTTTATGTATCAGGGCACCTTTGCCAGCAGCGTAGTGGAGTCGATGGGGCTGGTACGCCCAAGCAAGCAGCAGGGTACTGGCGCACCCCACTCACCGGCGCTGAGTCTGGAGTCCCTCAACTTGCTGGATGCTGACTGGCTGGTGGTCGGTACTCTGAGCGCCACCGGTGATGCGGTGGATGCCATGCGTCAGGCGGAGCAGACCCCGGCGTTCCAGCAGCTGCCGGTGATCAAAGCCAAGCGCTTTGGCGCTGTGGACGGGTCGCTCTGGACCTCCAGCGGCGGCCCGCAGGCGGCCCTCAAGGTGATCGAGGATGTGGAGCAGTTGCTGGCAACCCGCAGCTGAGTGCTATCGCGCGCCAGAGGTTGACCACACGAACAGGTTGATCAAAAGAAGAGGGAGGCTGATGCCTCCCTCTTGCGTTGTCACTGTCTATCGTGACCTTTTCGGCGAGCCAGAGCCGTTTATTGCGGCTGGATGGCTGTTACTGTGAGCTTGCCGCTCTGGCTTTCGGCATGAAAGTGGATGGCATCCCCCACCTTGAGCCCTTTGAGCTGGGCCGGATCTGCCACTCGAAAGACCATGGTCATGGCGGGCATCTTGAGATTCTCGATCGCCTCGTGCTTGATGCCGACTTTGCCGCTCCCCTCATCGAGGCGGGTAATGACCCCCTTGGTCATCACCATTGCGCCCTGTTCGTTCATCTCACCCGTCTGGCTCATCTCGTGCCCTTCATGGTGCATCATCTCTTCGGCTTGCAGGTTGGTCTGGGTGGCAAGGCCGAGCAGCAGGGTCAGGGTCAGCGTTTTGCAGTTCATGATGGTTTCCTTATCGTTCAGTCAATATGGATCGTGAAATCGGATTATTCGGATTGCGGGTTCGCGCTCTTGCCAAGGCTGCGACTGCGCCACAGGTAATAGGCCGCTGGCAGCACCAAGAGGGTCAGCACCAGCGCGCTCACCATGCCGCCGATCATGGGGGCGGCGATGCGCTGCATCACTTCGGAGCCGGTGCCATGGCTCCACATGATGGGCAAGAGGCCGGCGATAATGGTGACCACCGTCATCATCTTGGGGCGCAGGCGCAGGGCGGCGCCGTGGATCACCGCCCGATGTAGCCCCGCCTTGTCCGGCTTGCCGCTGGCCACCAGGTCATCCCAGGCGTGGTTGAGGTAGACCAGCATCAAGACGCCGGTCTCCACCGCCACCCCCGCCAGGGCGATAAAGCCCACCCCGACTGCCACAGAGAGGTTGAAGTCGAGCAGCCAGAGGGTCCAGATCCCGCCCACCACCGCCAGCGGCAAGGTGGTGAGAATGAGCAGCACCTCCTGAACGCGGCGAAACGCCAGATAGAGCAGCAGCACGATAATGGCGACGGTTAATGGCACCACGTAGGCGAGGCGCGCCTTGGCCCGCTCCATGTACTCGTATTGGCCAGACCAGGTGAGGGCGTAGCCTGCCGGCAGCACCAGCTGTTTGTTCACCTCTGCCTGGGCCTCATCGACGAAGGAGCCAATGTCGCGGTCGCGAATGTCGATGTAGACCCAGCCGTTGAGGCGCGCGTTTTCACTGCGCAGCATGGGGGCCTCGTCGCTGATATAGACCCGGGCTACATCCGCCAGCGCGATGCGTGCGCCACTTGGAGTGACCACCGGCAGCAGCTCGAGGCTGGCCACCGAGTCGCGATAGCTCTGGGGGTAGCGCAGGTTGATGGGATAGCGCTCGCGCCCCTCGATGGTCTGGCCCACCTCCATGCCGCCCACCGCGGTGGCGAGTACCGCCTGTACGTCGGCGATGTTGAGGCCGTAACGGGCCGCTTTGAGCCGGTCGATATCCACCTTGACGTAGCGGCCACCCGCCACCCGCTCGGCGTAGACCGATGAGGCGCCCTCCACCTTGCCAACGATCTGTTCGAGCTGTTGGCCGAGTTGCTGGATCACCTTGAGATCCGGCCCCGCTATCTTGATGCCGACCGGGGTCTTGATGCCGGTAGCCAGCATGTCGATGCGGGTCTTGATGGGGGGCACCCAGGCGTTGGTGAGACCTGGGAAACGGATGAGGGAGTCGAGCTCCTCCTTGAGTTTCTCCGGGGTCATGCCGGGGCGCCACTGGTCACGGGGTTTGAGCTGGATGCTGGTCTCCATCATCACCAGATCGGCGGGGTCGGTGGCCGATTCTGCGCGCCCCGCCTTGCCGAACACGTTCTGCACCTCGGGCACGGTACGAATGAGCTTGTCGGTCTGCTGCAAAATCTCCCGCGCCTTGCCCACCGAGATATTGGCCGCGGTGGTGGGCATATACATGATGTCCCCCTCATCGAGCGGCGGAATGAACTCGGAGCCCAGGTACTTGAGCGGCCAGAAGCCCGCCACCGTCACCACGGCGGCGATGGCCAGGGTGGTTTTCGGACGGGCCAAGACGGCTTTGAGCAGCGGCACATAGCCCAGGCTTAGCCAGCGGTTCAGCGGGTTGGCCTGCTCCGCCAGCACCTTGCCACGGATGAAGTAACCCATGATCACCGGCACCAGCGTGATGGCGAGCGCGGCCGCCGCCGCCATGGCGTAGGTCTTGGTGTAGGCGAGGGGATGGAACATCCGCCCCTCCTGCGCCTCCAGCGCAAATACCGGCAGGAAGCTGATGGTGATGATCAGCAGGGAGAAGAAGATGGCAGGCCCCACCTCGATGCTCGCCTCGGTGATGATGCGCCAGCGGTTCTTGTCGGTGAGCGCCTCCCGCTCCATGTGTTTATGGACGTTCTCGATCATCACGATGGCGCCATCCACCATGGCGCCGATGGCGATGGCGATGCCCCCGAGCGACATGATGTTGGCGTTGATCCCCTGCAGATGCATCACGATAAAGGCCACCAGAATGGCGATGGGCAGGGTGATGACCACCACCAGTGACGAGCGCAGGTGGAACAGGAAGGCCAGGCAGACCAGTACCACCACCGCGAACTCCTCCAGCAGCTTGCCGGAGAGGTTGTCGATGGCGCGCTGGATAAGGTCGGAGCGATCATAGACGGTAACGATCTCCACCCCTTGTGGCAGGCTGCTCTTCAGCTCCGCCAGCCGCGCCTTGACCCCGTTTATGGTGTGTTGGGCATTCTCGCCATAGCGCATGACGATGATGCCGCCCACCACTTCCCCTTCACCGTTGAGCTCGGCGATGCCGCGCCGCATCTGGGGGCCGGTGAGCACATCTGCCACATCCCCCAGCAGCAGCGGGGCACCGCGCACATTGGTACCGAGCGGGATCTGCTTCAGATCCTCGACGCTTTTCAGATAGCCATTGGAGCGCACCATGTACTCCGCTTCCGCCATCTCGATGACGGAGGCGCCGGTCTCCTGATTGCCCTGCTTGATGGCGGTCTCGATAAGGGAGAGCGGGATGCCGTAGGCGCGCAGCTTGTCCGGATCGACCCGCACCTGATACTGGCGCACCATGCCGCCGACGGTGGCGACTTCGGAGACCCCCTCAACCGTCTGCAACTCGTACTTGAGGAACCAGTTCTGCAGCGAGGTGAGCTCGCTGAGGTCATGCTTGCCAGTTCTGTCCACCAGCGCGTACTGATAGACCCAGCCCACTCCGGTGGCATCGGGGCCGAGCTGGGGACGGGCGGAGGCGGGCAGATTGGGCGCAACCTGGCTTAGGTACTCCAGCACCCGGGCGCGGGCCCAGTAGAGATCTGTGTTGTCGTCAAACAGCACATAGACGAAGGAGTCGCCGAAGAAAGAGTAGCCGCGCACCGTGGTGGCCCCCGGTACCGCCAGCATGGCGGTGGTGAGCGGGTAGGTGACCTGATCTTCCACCACCTGTGGCGCCTGGCCCGGATAGGAGGTCTTGATGATCACCTGCACATCGGAGAGATCCGGCAGGGCATCCACCGGGGTTTGCTTGACCGACCAGAGCCCCCAGGCGGTGAGCATGAGGGTCAATAGCAGCACCAGAAAGCGGTTGCCTATTGACCAGCGAATAATCGAGGGGATCATGGCTTGGCTCCCATATCGTGCTGGCTATGGTCCATGCCTTCCATCTTGCTCATCTCATCTGCCGCAGGCTTGGCGGTGTCGTCAGTTGCTGGTGCCTTCTCCTGATGGATGGTGGTGATGCGGTACTCATCCCCCTCCTGCATCACTTGCAGGTGCAGGGTCTGCCCCTCGACCAGCTTGCTGATATCGACCCCGTCGGCGACAGTGAACTCCATCTCCATGGCGGGCCACTGCCACTCGGGGATGGGCTGGTGGGAGACCATCAGGGTACGGTTGGCCAGATCGATGCTTTCAACCTCGCCCTGGGTCCACACCTGAGCGGGGCGTACCGCCGTCATGCGCTGGAAGTCCGAATCGATGGCAGACTCGGAGTCGAGCAGGAACTGGGCCGAGCTGACGATGTTATCCCCAGCCTCTACCCCCGCCTTGATGGCAACCTTGTCGCCAAACTGGGGGCCGAGAGTGACGGCGATCGACTTGAAGTTGCCATCCCCCAACGCCAGCACCAGCCGATCCTGACTGCCGGTGCGGATCACCGCTTCGCTCGGCACCACCAATTGCGGCTCTCCCTGCCCGGTGCGAATGCTCACCTTGGCAAACATATTGGGTTTCAAAAACTCGTCCGGGTTGTCAAAGCGCAGGCGCACCTTGAGGGTGCGGGTAGCTGCGTCCAGTGTCGGGTAGAGGTAATCCACCTTACCTTGCCAACTGCGACCGGGGGCATAGTCGAGAGTCATGGTGACCGGGTCCCCCACCTTCAGCTGGGCGGCCTGACGTTCGAACACCTCGGCGCTCACCCACACCTGCTTGAGGGTGCTGATGTTAAAGAGCGCTGCGGCGGGCTCCACATACTGGCCTTCGCGCACTTTCAGCTCGGAGACATAACCGCTGCTGGGGGCATAGATGCGTACCGTCTCCTGCACCTGACGGGTGCGCTTGAGGGCTGAGATTTGATCTGCCGGCACCTGCAGGGACTTGAGCTTGCCCTCGGCGGCGCGCAGCAGCAGGGGGTTGGCTGTGTTGAGTGCCAGCAGGTACTCGTGCTGGGCGTTGACCAGATCCGGCGCGTAGAGCTCGTAAATAAGGCTCCCCTTGCTCACCTGCTGCCCCTCGCTCTTGATGGCGAGGGTGCGGATCCAGCCCGCCATGCGGGCGTTGATCGCCTCCAGCCGATCCTCGTCATAACCGACGTAGCCCACCGTCTCGATCTGCTGGTAGATGGGGAGCTTCTCCACCTTGGCGAGCCGCACCCCCAGGTTCTGCTGGATCTCGGGGCTGATGGTGACTGTGCCCGGCGAGCCGTTTTTTTGTTCCTCATAGACGGGGATAAAGTCCATCCCCATGTTGTCTTTGGCAGGGGCATCGCGCTTGTCGCGGGGATCCATGGGGTTGACCCAGTAAAGGGGCGTCTTCTCTTTGGCGCTTGCGCCATCGGAGGTCTGTTTGGCGGCCCAGTAGCCGCCACCAGCGCCGAGGGCAAGTAGCAGGGCCGACATCAGGACGGTCTTGTTCATGACTGGCCTCCGGCGCGGATCTGCATGCAGAAAGTGCAGGAGGGTAAGGCGCCCGCAAAGGCAGCAACCTTGGACGGTGAAAAGTGGGCTGGTGACATAATACGTCTTCTCTTTTGCAGGCCGCCGATCGGGTGAGGTGCAAGGCATCACCAAAGGGGCTGGCGGCAAACGGGGCGCAGCTGTATCAGTGCGCACGGCTCCCTGTGAGCGGACCGGTTTGGCCGGGGCACAGGGTCAGGCAAGGCGGCAGAGAACGGGCAAGTTGAAGCTTGCTTGTGCCGCAAGAGAAGGACTTTCTAGTGGCGCAGCACCGACAGCATCAGATGTCGGCGCGGCCAGGAGGGAGGGTGAGTACCGCGCGAGCGCAGGAAGGGATCCCGCAACCAGTTATCAAGCAGTGACGCTGCGACGTTGTTGCCAAGTAGCAAGGGAAAGAGCAGCAGAGCGACCAGTACCCCAAGCAAAGTCATCGCGCCGAAGGAGAGAGTATTGACGCCGGTCTGCATCTGGCACTCATCGCCCATGGCTGACCCCTCGTCTCCCTGATGGCAGGAGAGGGGCATGACATCGCCCGGGTGATCCATAGCGGGCATTGCATGAGAGATATCGCCATCCGCCATCGCCATGGATGAATCGAACATCACCATCGACTGGGCGCTGCTTGGGGTCGGCTCGGAGGAGAGGGGAGAACCATGCCAGCTGATGCAGAGGGTCAGATTGCAGACGAGCAGCAGCGCCAGCAATAGCCGGGCCAGAGCAACAGAGGGCAATCTTGCAGCAAGCTGGGTGAGTGACAATCCTGACATCCTTAGGGGGCAAGTTGCCAAACTCTAAACCTTGCTCGCAGGAGAAGGTCAAGGCTTCTGCTGGCGCTGCTGTTGCAGGTAGAGGTCACTGTATTTCTCCAGCAGCTGGTCTATCCATTGACTCATGCCCGGCGCTTGCAACATGAACTCCAGTTGTTCGAGGGTGTCAAGATGGGGGGATTGCAGTGAAACAGAAATATAGAGCTCACCGCGCTGCAGTGGCCACTGCAGATCAGCCAGCCCGCTGTCCGGGTAATTTTCGCTCAAAAACAGGCGGCCGGAAGAGCGGCCATAGGGAACGAAGTCGACCCGGTCACTGGCCAGCAGGCCAAATACCTGCTTGAGGGAGTTGACCCTGTAGATGCGGGTATTCGCTTGCAAAAAATCATCCATTTCGCTGCCAAGGCTGACGCCTATCATCATGGCGCCCCGCAGTCCGGTCAGATCCTCCCTTCGTTGCAGCAAGCGGCTGCCGGGTTGGCGCACGAATACCGCCATGTCATTGATTGCCATGGGGGTTCGGGTAAAGCGGGAGTAGTGCGCTCTCTCTTCGTTGCGCAGCGCACAGATATTGATGTCGACCTCTCCTTTCGCCACTTTCTGCTGACAGCGGGCCCAGGGGCCCACATAGGAGAGATCCACATTGAAACCCAACCGTTGATAGAGGGTACTGACGACTTCGGCACAAACGCCGATGATCTTGCCATCGCTCAGCCAGTTCCAGGGGGGATAATCGTGATGACCACAGGCGGAGAGGGTAGTGGTCGTCAAGGTCGTCGCGAGCCAGAGCTGAGCCAGCATATCCGGATCCTGTGCAAAAAAGTCTCGATGTGTGTCATTGAAGCACACCGCAGACAAAAAAATACCCCCGCACGGGCGGGGGTAGTTTGTTATCGGTGGAACGCCTGGGGAGAGCGTTACTGCTTGGCGCGCTTTTCCGATCCTCTCATGATGAGCCGGAAGAAGAGCGGGATAAAGAAGATGGCGATAAAGGTGGCCGCCAGCATGCCACCGATGACCGGCCAGCCGAGGGCGTGACGGCTTGCCGCACCGGCCCCGCTGGAGGTGACCAACGGCACACAGCCGAGGATGAAGGCGAGCGAGGTCATCACGATGGGGCGGAAACGCAGGCGTGCCGCCTCCAGTGCCGACTCGATGAGGCTCATCCCCTCTTCGTGCTTCATCACCGCGAACTCCACGATCAGGATGGCGTTCTTGGCGGCAAGGCCCACCAGGGTCACCAGCCCGATCTGGAAGTAGACGTTGTTGGTCAGCCCCACCAGCCAGGTGGCGAGCAGGGCACCGAACAGGGCGAACGGTACCGCGGTGATCACCGCAAACGGCAGGCTCCAGCGTTCATACTGGGCGGCCAGAATGAGGAAGATCATCACGATACCGAAACCAAAGGCCATGCCAGCGCTGCCTGCGGCCGCTTTCTCCTGATAGGCGGAGCCGGTCCACTCCAGCTTGGCGTCGTTGCCAAGAGCTTCATTAGCAACCTCTTCCAGCGCGGCGATGGCCTGACCCGAGCTGTAGCCGGGGGCGGGCTGGGCCATGATCTTGGCGGCCTGGAAGATGTTGAAGCGTTCGACCAGTTCGGGGCCGGTGGCATCACGCACCGTCACCAGACTGCTGAGCGGGATCATCTCCCCCTTGTCGGAGCGGACATAGACGTTGCGGATGTCGCTCTTCTTGGCGCGATAGTCTGCCTCGGATTGCAACTGCACCCGGTAGGTACGGCCGAACTGGTTGAAGTCGTTGACATAGACCTGACCGAAGGTGGCCTGCATGGTGTCGAATACCGCGTTGATCGGCAGCCCCAGCGCCTTGGCCTTTTCGCGATCCAGGTCGAGATAGACCTGTGGCACGTTGGCGCGGTAGGTGCTGGTGACGCTGGCAAACTCCGGGCGCGCCTTGGCAGCTTCAAGGAAGCGCTGCACTTCGCCGGAGAAGGCCTGGGCGTTGCCGGTGCCACGGTTTTGCAGATAGGCCTCAAGGCCACCTGTGGTGGACATCCCCTGAATGGGAGGCGGGTTGAAGGAGGCGACAAAGCCATCCGCCAGCCCCATCAGGCTCAAGCCCTGGAAGGTCTTGGCCAGCGAGAAGGAGTCCTGCTCGACCCCCTGACGCTCGCTCCAGTCCTTCAGGGTAATGAAGGTCATGCCGCTGTTGCTGATGATGGCATTGGAGAGAATGTCAAAGCCCGAGAAGGTGATCACATCTTTCACATGGGGGTTGGCCATGGCGATCTTGTCGAACTGATCCGCCACCGCCTGGGTCCGGCTCATCGCGGCGGCATCCGGCAGCATGACGGCGGAGATGAGGTAGCCCTGATCTTCGTTCGGTACCAGTTCGCCCGGCACTTTCAGGAAGAGGCCGTAGATGGAGAGGATCAGCACGGCGATAATGGCAAAGGCGACCCCCACCCGACGGTTGAGGAAGGCCACACCCCGCACATAGCCGCGGGTCAGCTGGTCAAATTTTTCGTTGAACCAGACGAAGAAGCGGGCCGGTTTGTGGTGTCCCTCTTTCAGCAACACGGCACAGAGGGCCGGAGAGAGAGTCAGTGCCACCAGACCGGAGATGGCGACCGAGACCGCGACTGTGATGGCGAACTGCTTGTACATCACCCCTGTCATGCCGCCCATAAAGGCGACCGGCAGGAACACGGCGCAGAGCACCAGCACGATGGCGACCACCGGACCGGAGACCTCCTGCATGGCGAGGATGGCAGCCTCTTTGGCGGAGCACTTCTTCTCGCTCATGATCCGCTCGACGTTTTCGAGCACCACGATGGCGTCATCCACCACGATACCGATGGCGAGCACCATGCCGAACAGGGTCAGCAGGTTGATGGAGAAACCGAGCACCAGCATGCCGGCGAAGGTCCCGATGAGCGACACCGGCACCGCGATACAGGGGATCAGGGTGGCGCGGAAGTTTTGCAGGAACAGATAGACCACCACGAACACCAGTACGATCGCCTCGAACAGGGTGTGTACCACCTCTTCGATGGAGATCTTCACGAACTCGGTGGTGTCGTAGGGGATCTGGTACTCGATATCCTGCGGGAAGCGCTCCTTGAGTCGCTCCATGGTGGCGTGTACCGCATCGGCAACCGCGACGGCGTTGGCGCCCGGTTGCAGATAGGTGGCGATACCGATGGCCGGTTTGCCGTTGGCGCGGGCCACCAGATCATAATCCTTGCCCCCCAGCTCGACCCGGGCGACATCGCGGACCCGGATCTTGGAGCCATCGGGCATGGAGCGGACGATGATGTTCTGGAACTCCTTCACATCCTCAAGGCGCCCCTTGGTCTGCACCGTGTAGGTGAAGTCGATGGGGGCCGTGGTGGGCTGGGCACCGATCTTGCCTGCCGCGAACTGGGTGTTCTGCTCGCGAATGGCGCCAATCACGTCGCTCGGGGTGAGCTCGAGCTGGGCCAGTCGATCCGGCCGCAGCCAGATACGCATCGCATAGTCGGTACCGCCAAACAAGGTGGTATCACCGATGCCGGGAATCCGCTTGAGCTCGTCGATGATGTTGAGCAGGGCGTAGTTCGACAGATAGGTGGTATCAAACGAGCCGTTCGGCGACTGGAGGGTAACCACCTGCAGGATGGAGGTCGATTTCTTCTTGACCGTCACCCCCTGCTTTTTCACCTCTTCCGGCAACTGGGCCATGGCGGCCGAAACCCGATTGTTGACGTTGATGGTGGCCTGATCCGGATCGGTGCCGATCTCGAAGTAGACGTTGAGGTTCATCTGGCCGTTGGAGGCCGACCCCGACTGCATGTAGATCATCCGCTCGACGCCGTTGATCTGCTGCTCCAGCGGCGCTGCCACGGTCTGGGAGATCACCTCCGGGGTTGCGCCCGGATAAAACGCCGTGACCGAGACCACTGGCGGGGTGATCTGGGGATATTGCTCGATGGGGAGCGCCCGCATCGCCGCCAAACCGCCCAGCACGATAATGATCGAAATCACGCTGGCGAAGATGGGGCGTTCTATGAAGAACTTGGAAAACATACGGGCTCCTTACTTGGCCGCAGACTGGCTGACCACCTTGCCGGTGATCGCCTTCATCTCGTCGGCAGAGACAGGTTTCACCACGGCGCCGGGGCGGGCCTTCATCAAGCCTTCGACGATATAGCGCTCACCTGCCTGCAGGCCGCTCTCGATCAGCACGCCGGAGTCGACCGCTGCGCCCAGGGTCACCGGACGGGGCACTACCTTGTTGTCGGCATCGACCACCATCACCATGCGGTCAGCCTGGGACTGGACGATGGCGCGCGGCGGCACCACGATGGCATTTTTGCGGGTGCCCAGATCGATGGTCATGCGGACAAACTGGCCGGGCAGCAGTACGCCGTCCTTGTTGTCGAAGATGGCGCGGGCACGGATGGTGCCGGTCTGGGGATCGACCCGGTTGTCGGAGAAGTTGAGCTTGCCCGCCTCCGGATAGAGGGAGCCATCGGCCAGACGGATATGGGTACGCCAGGTGGTGGCATCCTTCGCCTCAATCACCCCTTTCTTTACCGAGTTTTCGAAGTTGAGGCGATCCTGCTCCGAGTAGGAGAAGTTGACGTAGAGCGGATCAAACTGGGTGATGGTAGTGAGCAGGCCGTTGTCGCCGCTGGTGGAGATAAGGCTCCCCTCGGACTGGGAGCTCTTGCTCGCCATGCCGTTGATGGGGGCGGTCACCTGGGTGTAGCTGAGGTTGAGCTCCGCCTCTTTCACCTTGGCCTGAGCGGCCTGATGGCTTGCGATGGCCGCTTCATAGTTGGCGATGGTGTCGTCATAGTCCTTGCGACTCACCACCTGACGCTTGAAGAGGGGAATGATGCGATCCCGATCGGCTCGGGCCTTGTTGAGACGGGCCTGCTCCTGAGCCAAAGTCCCTTTGGCCTGCTCCAGCGCCACCTTGTAGGGCTCTGGGTCAATCAGAAACAGCTCCTGACCGGCGGTAACCGGCTGGCCTTCCACATAAGTGCGCTTGAGCAGGATGCCACTGACCCGGGAGCGCACATCAATCTCGCGAAAACCGGCGGTCTCTCCCACCATCTCGGTGGTGAGCGGCACATCAGTCAGCTTGACCTCGGCGACCACCACAGGGACGGCGGGCATGGTCTGGGCCGTCTGGGTCGTCTCGCCGCCACAGGCGCTCAGACCGCTGATCAGCGCCAGGGTCAGCAAGCTGCGTTTGTAAACCTCTCTTCCGGCATTGGACACCTTCATCATCACACTCCTGTTGGATCGATTTCGGCTGCTGCGTTCAGCATGTTTCTCCATACACATCATTAACTTCATGATTAAAAAAACAACTTCTTTATGATTGGAATGGGAGATGATAGGGCGGCAACCTTGAACACAACCTTCTCAAAGTGGCAATTAGGGTTGCCGATTGACGAAAAAAGTCTGACTTTTCCGATATGGGCGGGGGGCTTCGGGGATGTTCATCCCGGGCCAGGGCTCTTCGCAACCGTATCACGCCAGCCACTCCTTGCTGCAAAAAAATAAGGTGCCATAAGGCACCTTGTCTGGATGGGTTTTTTACGCCCTTTTATCGCCGGCAACCGCGAGCCGCTTCACAGTTTACGAATTCGTCGCGGCTCATCGGTTAATCTTGCGCCGCATCAGGCAAAGCAGGCCCAGATGGGGGCGTGGTCCGAGGGTTTCTCGATGCCGCGCAGCTCGTAGTCGATACCGGTCTCGGTCACCTTGTCCTTGAGGGCGTCGGAGGCCATGATGAGGTCGATGCGCAGGCCACGGTTCTCGTCAAAGCCCTTGGAGCGGTAGTCAAACCAGGAGAAACGCTCGCACTCGGTGGGATTGGCGGCGCGGAAGGTGTCGGTGAGGCCAAACCCTTTCAGTCGCTCCATCCATTCGCGCTCGATGGGCAGGAAGGAGCATTTGCCATCCCGCAGCCAGCGCTTGCGGTTCGCCTCGCCGATGCCGATGTCGAGATCGGTGGGGGAGATATTCATATCCCCGATCAGCACCAGCTGGTCGTCCGGGGTGTGGTTGGTCTCGAGGTAGTGCTGCAGATCCTCGTAAAACTTCTGCTTGGCCGGGAACTTGGTCTCGTGATCCTGGCTTTCACCCTGCGGGAAGTAGCCGTTCATCACCTTGATGAGGGAGCCGTCTTCGCGCTCGAAGGTGGCCATGATCATCCGGCGCTGGGCCTCTTCGTCATCGGTGGGGAAGCCTTTCTCCACCTTGACCGGCTTCTGCTTGCTCATGATGGCGACCCCGTAGTGGGCCTTCTGGCCGTGAAACTCCACGTGATAGCCCATGGCCTCCACATCGGCCAGCGGGAAGGCTTCATCGTGCACCTTGATCTCCTGCAGGCCGATCACATCGGGCTGGTGCTTGTCGATGATGGCTTGCAGCTGGTGCAGACGGGCGCGCAGGCCGTTGATATTGAAAGAGATGATCTTCATGTCCGGGATGCTCATGTCACTTTTATAAGTGGCTATTGGACTAGGAATCGGCGGTGGATGCAAGTTTGGCCGCGGGCCTGCGTCAGTGGCAGGCACCGCGGGGTGGGCAGAGGTGTCAGCGGGTCATCTTCTTGACGAAAACCACCACAAACAGCGCCAGCGTAAAGCTGCCGGTGAAGGCTTCGAAGGCGGCAAAGATCCTGGAGAGGCCGACCGGAGTGAAGTCGCCGTACCCCAACGTGGTGAAGGTGACCACGCTGTAGTAGAGGCATTCGAGCAGGAAGATGGCATTTTGCTCGAGCGGGGCACCGGGTTGGTAGATGAGGTGCTCGCCCTGAAAATGCAGTCCGCAGAAGAAGTAAAAAATGCTGCAGATAAAGATGAGCAGCAACGAGAAGAGCACCACCCGCATCGGGGCCTCGCCATAGCCGCAGAAGAGATCGACCACCCAGGAGGTGAAGCGCTGGGTCGACCAGAACGGCAGTTGCAGGCGGCGCATGGTGAGCTCCTGCTGGATATAGTTGCCGGACATGGTGAAGATCCCCTGTGCCTCGGAGGCTTTGCGCAGATCCCGGTAGGTCTCTTCCGCCTCCTTGAACCAGATGCGCGCCTGTTTGGGATCCCGTTCGCGGCGCCCCTTGCGATCCTGCATCACCCGTTTGCCGGTCTGCATGTTGTCGAGCCGGGTGTTGTGCCAGCGGATGCCGAGCAGGTTGACGTCATCGAGGGTGGCGCACTGGAGGTTGGCATCACTGAGATCGGCTTTCATCAGGCTGCCGCCCTTCATGCGCAGGCCGTAGAGGTGACCACCGCGCAGGTTGGCGCGATAGAGGTTGCACTGCTCCAGCAAAAATCCCTGATCGGACTCCTTGTTGACCAGATTGAGGCCCGCCAGATTGGCCCGTGACAGCTGCAGGCCGTGGCAGAGTCCGCCAGCGCGAACGTACTGTTCAAGCGCCTCGGCGGTGTGGGCTTCCTGATGGGTATGGTGGGGATCATGCCAGTGGCAGAGATCGTGCTCGCCAGCCTCTTCACTGCAGTGGCGGCCATCGGCCACCAGATAACGACACATCGCCATCTTCGTTTCCCTCGCATTGCCGAACTGGTTTCAGCATAGGCGGGGAAAAGGGGGCGTGGCGGCGTCTTAGCTGAACTGGTTGAACTCCTGACGCAGCTTGCGAAAACGCTCCTGCTGGGCCGGGTTGAGGGGGATGCCGTCGAGCACGTCCAAGGTGTCTTTGCACTCGGCACCAAACTCCGGGCTCTTGCGGTTTTTCTGCATCAGTTGCAGCAGCACCTGGATCTTGTTGAGAGCCGCACCGGTATTGGCGGGAGCGCGGCGCAGGGCCTCGCGAAAATGACCGAGGGCCTGCTCCAGCTCGCCGCTCTGATAGGCCTTGATCCCCAGATCGTTGAGCTGCTGGTAGCGCTGACGCCGCTCCAGCACCGTCTTGTCATCCCGGGTTGCCTGAATGCAGGTGGTGAGCAGCCGATCTTCGTCCTCCGCCAGCAGCCCTTGCAGGCTTTCGGCATATTCGAACTCGCCGAGCTGATAGAGGGCGAGGATGGTCTCACCAAGCAGGGCGGGGGGCATGGTGGCCGGTTCATCGAGCCAGTTCTGATTGGCGCGATAGAGCATCTTCTTGCCCTTGAGCAGCTCCCCCAGCGCAATCTGCACCCGGGCCTGACAGATCTGCTCGAACACCGGGTAGTTGAACTCCGACATCATCAGCGAATCGCGGATGCGCGACAGGGCAGAATTGACCTGCTTTTGCAGGTTGGCGATGTGGTAGCTGTCGTTGCTGTTGAGGGCGTAGAGGGTCAGGGTCTGGATATAGGCCCCCAGATAATGGGGCGTGCGGTGAATGGAGTTGCGCGACAGGTCGATCAGCGACATCAGCACATCCTTGGCCTGGGCGTAGTCGTGGCGCTGCAGGCACACCTCCGCCAGCCGACGGGAGAGTTGCACCGACTGGGGGGAGATATCCACCGCCCGTCTGAGCTCCTGCTGCGCCTGCTCGTCATTGCCAAGGGCCAGCAGGGATTCTGCCAGCCAGAGGTGAGCCTCCACCATCAGCGGGGTATTTTTGAGGGTCGCCTGCAGATGGCTGACCGCCTCTTCGTGGAGCCCCAGGGTGTTGCACGCCTTGCCCAGCGTCAGGCGGGCCCAGCTGTTCTCCTGCCCGGCCAGCAGCTGGCGCATTAGGGCGCGCGCCTCTTGCGCCTGACCCAGCTTGAGGTGGGTATCGGCCTGCAGGCAGCGGCAGTAGTTGGCAAAACGGGGTACCGCATCGGCCCGCTCGGCACAGGCGGTAATGAGGGCTGCCAGATTGTCATCGGCCAGCGCGGTAAAGACGCTGGCCAGGGCGTTGCGCCGGGCGAGGGCACGCTTCAAGCGAAACGAGAACTGCTCCTGAGAGAAGGGCTTCATCAGGTATTCGTCGGGCTCGGCTTCCAGCGCGCTCAGTACCATGGCGCGGGAGCTGTCGCCACTCACCATGATCACCACGCTCTGGGGCGGGATCAGATCTTTGTCGCGCAGGCTCTCGAGCAGCTGGCGACCATTTTCGCCAACCCCGAGATCGTAATCGATGAGATAGATGTCGAAGCTGCCCTTCTGGCAGCGTCGCCGCGCATCCTCGGCGGTATTGGAGTAGGTGATGTTGCTGATACCCAGATTGAGCAGCATCGCCTTCATCATCACCTGAAACGAGCGCTGCTCATTGACCATCAGAATGCGTTGTGGCTTGGCTGGGCTCTTTTTTTCTGGCTCTTGTTCAGGTGTCTGCATCTGTCTGAGTCGAGGTGCTGCGGGCTGATGGGAGAAAGTGTGCCACCAAAGCGCCCGAAGAGGCAATTGGCCAAGTTGTCGATTGCGAACCATCTCCGTTTGTCCGCCTTTTGCCCGCGATGAGTGAAAGAAAAAGGCCCTGTTGCCAGGGCCTTGAACTCACCGTTTTTTCTCTGCCAGATAGGGAGCAAATTGCGGTGTGTACTCGGCCTTGAACCCCTGTTCGGTCTTGATGATGAGATAGACCGCCAGCTTGTGCTGCTTGGCAAATGTCATCCCCGCTTCAGGCCCCATCACCATCAGCGCGGTATCGAGGGCATCGGCCTCCAGTGCGGTCGGGGTGATGACGCTGGCGGAGACCAGCTTGTGGGTGACCGGCTGGCCGGTGGCGGGGTCGATGATATGGGAGTAACGCTGGCCATCCATCTCGTAGTAGTTGCGATAGCTGCCCGCGGTGCTGAGCGCCATGCCGTTGGGGATGACGATATCGGAAAACGCCCCCGGCTGATCGGAGGGTTCGACGATGGCCACTTTCCATGGCGAGCCCTTGCTGTTGTTGCCCTTGCTGCGCACCGCACCGGCCACTTCGATCAGGTAGTTGTGTACCCCCTTGCCCTCGAGCAGGGCGGCAATCTCGTCAGAGGCAGCCCCCTCGCCGAGGGTGGAGAGGTCGAGATAGAGATCCGGGATCGTTTTTTCGAGCAGGAAGTGATCCCCTTGCGGGGTCAGGGTCAGCTTGTCGATGCCCACCTTGTGGCGGGCGGCGGCGATGGCTGCCTCATCGGGTCGCTTGACCGGCCGTTTGTCCGGGCCAAAGCCCCACAGATTGACCAGAGGCCCCACGGTCACATCCAGCTTGCCGTCGGTCAGCTTACCGGCATCAATCCCCTGCTCGACTATGATGGCCATGGCGGGCGGGATGGCAAACGGGGTGTTGGCGGGCCCTTGATTGAAACGGGAGATGAGCGAGCCCGGATCGTAGGTAGATATCTCCTTGTTCATCCGGGCCAGCAGGCTCTCTACGTCGCTTTTGAGGGCGGGCTCCCCACCGGGGTAGCTATCGCTCAGGGTCACCACATAGTAGGTGCCCATGGTTTTGCCCTGAATACGGGTCTGGGCAGGCGGGGTGGGCTGGCAGCCGGCCAGCGCCAGCAGCAGGGTCAGCAGCAGGCCGCGCAGGGCCGCCACGGGGGTTATCGCAATCATCCGGCGCTCTCATCTGGAGAAGGTTCATATCGGGGCGCTAGCTTAGCCAAGGGGCGCCCGCCGGGCGAGCCCTGATAGGGCCAATCGGAGGGAAAAGGGCAGAAAAAATTAAACAGTTTTGAACCTGTGACAGCCGAGCGCCGTATCGTCCATCCATGAGGGAGAGAGTGGCGAGTAGAGCACCGTCTGGTGACTTGGCCCGCAGCTTTGGCCAAAAGCCATAGCCGATTGAAGACAATTGAGTAAAATGAAGGTCGATTTAGACGGCATCTTTGCGAAGCGTTCACCGCATCCGCCAAGTCGTTGCCATCCATTGCCAATCAAAGGAGAAGATGATGAAAAAGGCGATTACCCTGCTGTTTCTGAGTACCCTGGCTGCCCCCGTGCTGGCGGATGAGTGTGCACTGGTCATCGAAGGCAATGATGCCATGCAGTACAACCTCAAAGAGATGAGCGTGCCGGCCACCTGCAAGGAGGTGACGGTCACCCTGAATCACACCGGCAAGCTGCCCGTGACCGCCATGGGCCACAACTGGGTGTTGGCCAGCACCGCCGACTATCAGACCGTGGCAACTGCCGGGATGAGCGCCGGGGCCGAGAACGGCTATCTGCCCAAGGATGATTCTCGTGTGCTGGCTCACACCAAGCTGATCGGCGGCGGCGAGAGCAGCAGCGTCACCTTCAAGACCGACGGTCTGGCGGGCAAGGATCTCACCTTCTTCTGCTCCTTCCCCGGCCACTTCGCCATGATGAAGGGCTCCTTCAAGGTCAACTAGGGTGCTGACCGGCACGAGCCGGTTGCCTCAATAGCAAAAGCCGGGATTTCCCGGCTTTTTCATATCTACTGTTTGTGTGTGGCGTGGCATGACTGCACACCGCCGACTTTTGCGCTATTTGGCCTGCAGGGTAAAGAAGGCGATGGCGGTCTTCTTCTGGCATTCGAAGTGAATGCTCTCTTCACCGGTCACCACCAGCGTCTCGTTGATGGCCACCTCTTTGCCCTGCACGGCCAGCTGGCCGCTCAGCAGGTGACAGAGGTAGGTCTTCTCTGGCTCGAGGGTAAGGGTCAGCGGGAAGGGGAGGTTCAGTACCCGCACGTTGGCGCTGATGCGATCCGGATGGTAGATAAGCCCCAGATCGGTCACCTCTTTTTTCAGCAACTCGCAGTGGGTCTCCTCATCGCCGCTAAAGTGCGCCGCCTCGAAGGTGGCGTAGGGGTGGCCGTTGAGCACAAAGCCTGCCCCGCTCACCGGCAGCAAAATGCGCTGATAGCCAGGAAAGGAGGAGAAGGGACCCGCGCTCTTGATGGGGGCCGAGCTCAGTCGATAGTCAAAATCGAGTTTGGCAAGGCAGCTCCCCTTGGGGGAGATGAGGATCTGGCTGGTAGTGCCCTGCTGGTTTTTCCAGGGCATCTTCTGGTGGTCAGACTCTTTAATCAGGGTGATCACGGGCACTTCCTCACGATAAAAAAACGCAGGGAGCCGGGGACATTTGCCCCGGCTCCCTGATAGAGATTGGCGATGATAAAGGCGATCAGCCCTGACCATCCAGCGCAGCCAGCCGCGCTTCCATGGCGGCGAGACGGCTCTTGAGCTCGTTCACCTCCTGCTCCAGCTCGCTCAGGCGGTCGGCGGCAGGGGAGGCATAGGCCGCGGCGGGAGCGGCATCCATCATCGCCTGAATATCCACTTCGCCGCTAAACAGGTGGGCGTAGCGGGATTCGCGCTTGCCCGGCTCGCGCGGCAGCTTGACCACGTAGGGGCCACGCTCGATAAGCTGGGTCAGCACCGCATCCACCTCGGTGACATCATCGAAGCTGCAGAGGCGGTTGGTGCGCGAGCGCAGCTCCCCCGGGGTTTGCGGGCCGCGCAGCAGCAGTTCGCAGACGATGCCGAGCTCCTGGGCACTGAATTTCAGCTCGCCAAATTCGGTGTTGCAGAATCTGTGCTGATAGCGGGGCACCCGGGCGTTGAAACCTGCAGTGTTGACCACCAGCCGCTTGCGGATCAGCTCGTCCACCACGGCGCGGATATCGAGCTCGGAGAGATCCAGCACCGGCTCACGGTTGCTCTTCTGGTTGCAAGCGTTGACCAGTGCATTAAGGGAGAGGGGATATTGATCCGGGGTGCAGATCTCTTTTTCAATCAGACAGCCGATGACGCGGGCTTCCAGTGGGCCAAGTACTAACTCCATTTCCTACTCCCTTCCAAATCGAGACATCAAGAGCCCCTATCTTAGTCATGGTCCGCGCCGCGTCTAGCGTTGCGCGCCATTTTTGCGAGCTGATCAGGGCGTTGGCGAAAGGCTCGCCAACGCCAGAGGTCTCCGCTTTTAGCGCTGCCCCTGATAGAAGCGCGCCTTATTGGCATACATGGCGTCGTCAGCCACCCGGCTCAGCTCCGCCAGCGGGGTCTGGTCGCTACTGCTCCAGCCGATGGCAAAACGCAGCGGGAAGCTGTGCTCCCCATGCTGCACGATGGCGTGCTGCTGGCTTGCCTCCAACCTGCCTGCCAGCAGCTGGCTGGCGAGGTGATCCGCCTCCGCCAGCAGCACGAACTCGTCGCCGCCGATGCGGAAAATCTTCTCATCCTGACGGCAGAGGGTGCGCAGCTGGTGAGCCATCTGGATCAGCAGGGCGTCGCCAGCCTCGTGCCCATACTGGTCGTTGGTACGCTTGAGGCCGTTGAGATCGAGCATGAAGAGGGCGAGGTGGCGCTCGGGATGGCGCGCCAGCACCGCCTGATAGTGATGGAAGGCCTCTTCGAACGCCTGCCGGTTGGGCAGCCCAGTGAGGTTGTCGGTGCGGGCGACCCGCGCCAGCTCGTCGGTGAAGAGGCGCCCCTCGATGCCCACCGCCAACTGCTTGGCAAACAGCCGCAAGATGGCCCTGTCTTCGGACTCCAGCCCTTCTGCGCTCACCATCAGATAACCAAACAGCACGCCGCTCTGGCTGCCGGGCAGGGTCATGATCTTCCAGAGTGCGTTATCCCACTGGCATTCAGAGTGTTTGACCTCCTCATCCATCAGTTGAGCCAGTTTCTCCTGCAAGGCATCCCGCAAGGGGGCATCGACCCCCTGGGTCAGGGAGTAGTGAGGCTGACCATCGCGGCGGATCACCAGTCCCCAGCGGTGGCCAGGATAGAGCTGCGAGAGCTGCAGCAGGGCGGAGCTGGCCAGCTCGGCAATATCGATATCCAGCTGCTGATGCAAACCGAACTGCAACCAGGATTGCAGGATATGGCGGCTGCGCTCCTCCCGGCTCAGGGCCGAGCGCAGGGCGGTCGTTTGCGAGGCAACCTCTTGCTCCAGTTCGTCGTTGAAGCCGAGCAGCCGCTGGTTGAAGGCCTCTTTCTCGCTATTGGCCTGCTGCAGCTGTTCATTTTGCTGATAGAGCGCCCGCACCTGATCCGAGATGGTGCTGGCCATCTCCTGCAGCAACTGGCGCACCTCGTCGTACTCCACAAAGCGCAGCGGTGCCTGCCGTTGCTGGTAATTGCCCTTGCCATAGCTGCGCACCAGCGCGGCCAGCGAGCGCAGCGGTCGGGTGAGCCAGCGAGTGAGCCAGACGCAGCCGATGGCCACCAGCAGCAACATGACGGCGATGCTGACGGTCAGCAACTGCTGGGATTTATTGAGCTCGCTGACCCTGTCATTGCTGTAGCTGTAGAGGGTGATGGTGGGGGTGATCTCCTGCTCCAGCTGGGGCCAGCCAATAGCCAGGGGCTGCGCCATCTTGCTTGGCTCCCTGTCATCCATCGCGTTGGCGCTCTGGTGAGCCCCTTCGTAGAGACGGTTCTCGCCCTGGGAGATCACCAGATATTCGCTCCCCTTGAGATAGGGTTCCAGCAACTGGGCCATCTGTCGCCAGGGGAGGATGGCCATCACGAAGCCGGAAGGGGTCTGCATCACCCCTGCTCGCTGGTGGTTGCGATAGATGGGGGCTACCAGCGCCAGCCCGCCGCTGCGGTTTTGCTCCATGTCGTCGACCAGCACGGGATCATCGACGGGCAGCAGCAGATGCTTGCCCTGTTTCGCCTCGCGGGTCTTGCCCCAGGCCATCAGTTGCGGCATCAGGTCGCTCGATTCGAGGTGGGAGGCCTGACCATTGATGTACTCCACCACCAGCCCCTTGTCATCGATGAGGTAGGCCGAGGTGAGCAGGCTGTTGGATTTGACAAAGGTGGCCAGCGCCAGCCGGGCATGGCTGGAGAAGAGAAAGTTGTCGAGGGCCTGATGGAGCACCCGATCCTGGCTGAGCTGATTGAGCTGGGTGCCGATCAGCTCGCTGCGAAAGCGGGCCTCGCGGGTCATGCTGGTGAGGGCCCGCTCCAGCTGCGATTGCTCGCTCTGGGCGATGATCTGGTGCTGGCGGATCAGCAGCACAGTGCTGGCCAGCAGTGCCGGCAGCAAGGCGACGGTGAACAGGATGATGATGAGGGTCGGGCCGAGCCGAAAGGTGCGATGTTTCATGGTGTTTTGACCTGCCGGTACTGCTGATCGGCCAGCTGCTGCATATAGCGGGCGGTGTCGGCGGCACTGATCCCCTCTTTAAAGCGCTCGAACCCTTTCTCCATCGCTTGCCAGGCGATGGACATGGCGCTGTCGGAGGGCATGGGGGTACTGAGGGTGAACTGTTCCAGCAGCACTTTTTCCTGAGGCGTGGGACGGCGGCTGATGGCGGTGAATGCCTGCTGATTGACCGGCAGCAGCGCCCCCTGATGATAGATGATCTGCTGAATATCCTGACGCTGGATAAAGGCCATCAGTGCCTTGATGACGGGTTGCCGATCCTCATCGTCCATCGCCCAGCGGGAGGCTCCCATCACGTAGGCGCCGCTCATGGAGTGCATGAGATGGCTTTGCCAGCGGGGCAGCAGGGCGACGCCCAGCTTATCCCCCATGTTCTTCACCAGATCATTGAACGCCCAGTCCCCATTGATGAGGTAGGCGCTCTTGCCCTCATTGAAGCGGGCGAGGGCGGTGTCATAGTCGCACTCGGGATCGACCCACTGTTCGCTGGCGACGGTGCGGTAGGCCTCCAGCGCCTGCACCATGGCCGGGCTGTCGAGGGTGATGCGCCCTTCGGTCACCGGCGAGCCGCCAAAGGTGTGTAAAAAGGCGGCGAAATAGTACATGTCGTGATAGGGCCAGCTGACGGGGTAGACCCCCTTGGCCTTGAGGGTCGGGGTGATAGCTGTCAGTTGCTGCCATTGGGTCACCGGAGTCGAGACCAGTGCCTTGTTGTAAAACAGCATCAGATGGTTGCCTTGCATCATGGGCATGCCCCAGCGTTGCCGATCCAGGGTGACATAACGAAAGGCGCTGGCCATCAGCGCGGGGGAAAACCACTCGGCCGGGAGGGGAGCGAGGGTCATCTGGCGATAGAGGCCGATAAAATCGGAGGGGATCAGCATCAGATCGGGCAGCCCCCTGGCCTGAGCCGCCAGCAGGAGATCCGCCTTGATCTTGCCCGGCTCAATCTGGGTGACCCGCACTCTGTGGTTCCCCTCCTGATTGAAGCGGGCGATCACGTCGTCGATCACGTAACCGGCCTGCTGGGAGTGCCACAGCTCCAGCTCAGGCTCCTGAGCCTGCAGGGGATGGCTCAATGCGAACAGGCAAAGCAGCAAGAGATGATAAAAAGATCGTTTTCTGCTCATGTTATCATCACCGTTATTCCCTGAATTCCAAGGAAAAAATGTAACAAACTACCGGCAAGATCGGTAGGCTCGGGTGTCAACTAATTGACTGAAACAACAAAAAGCCCGGCGCGTGGGCCGGGCTGGGGGATAAATTGCTTATCCGCATATTCTTCGAGGCATCTATTGTGGATGTTGTTTGAGGATGTCGTATATCTCCTCTTTCAGTTTGAGTTTCTGTTTTTTCAGATCTCTCACCTCGGCGCTATAGTCGCTGGCGTGATGCTTTTCCAACTTTCTAATCTCCGCATCCAGGTCGTTGTGCAAGTCAAACTTCTTCTGGAAATGGACATCACTGCTCTTCAGTTTCGAGATGAGTTCTCTGTACTCTGGGAACATGTAATGGAGCCTCCTTGGTTTCGTTTGATTGTGCCTGTAAGACCAAAGCTACCCCTTAGTGCCGGGGATAAATGTGATCCTGATCGGATTTGGGGGCAATGATTTGGAGTATTCGGCGGGATATTTATAACTTGTTGAATCAAAACAAGATAAGTGATTTATCAATCTGAATGGTGAGCCAAACTGTGCGACAAGTCACAACAGGGGCAGTGTTGGCGTGAGGGTGCAGGATCAAAAAAGGGGCCGAGTGGCCCCTTTTTATGGATGCAGGCAACGTTACTCTTTATCTTCGTCCGCCTGCTCTTTTTTCTTTTTCTTCTCGGGCAGCGGCTTGCCATCGCGGTGGATCACCTTGCCCGCCTCAAAGCCAATCTGGGCCGCCAGCTCCTCCAGATCCGCCGACTTGGCCTGATCCCCGATGGCGTAGCGATAGTTGGCAATGGAGAGCTTTTCGGCCACCGGCGTGCCCGGGACGATAGGCTCGCGCCAGCCCTGGCCGATGTGGGCCACCAGGGTGCCGTTCATCAACAGCTCGCCGACGATCTCCTGGGTTGGATTGCCCTTGCCGTAGGTGAGACCCTGGGGGTGCTTCTTGCCGACCAGCGGCTCGTTGCTGGCGGGGATCAGCTTGGTGCGGATCAGCCACTTGGGCTTTTTGGTGTTGCCCACCGCCTTGCCGGTTTGGTACTCGTTGATCTTGATGGTCTTGATCATCTGGGCCATGAAGTCCTTGGTCAGCGCCTTCTGGGCGTCGCTGGTTTCATCGATGGCGATGGGGGCCACATACCAGGTCTGGGTGGCTTGAGCCTTGGGAGCTGCAGGGGCAGTTTGCGCCATGGCCAGGGGGCTGAGCAGGATGGCAGCCATCAAGAGTCCTATCTTCTTCATTGTGATTCCGCTTTTGTTTCAACAAGAATTTTGTTTTGCCAGCGACGACTGCGCCAGCGCCAGAACATGGCCAGACCGCGCACCCACTCGTCGCAGGCCAGCGCCAGCCAGATACCGACCAGTCCATAACCCTGCATGATACCGAGGAAATAGGAGAGTGGCACGGCAATTCCCCACATGGAGAGCAACGCCATGTAGAGGGGGAAACGGGCATCCCCGGTGGCCCGTAGGGCGTTGATCACCACCAGATTGAAGGTGCGGCCGGGTTCGAGGATAAGGCTGATAAGAAACAGTTGCGCCACCTGGGTGATGATGTCGGCATCATCGGTAAAGAGGCTGATGATGGTGCGGCCATTGAGGGCCGCCGCCACGGCGATGACGCAGGTAACTGCCAACCCGAGCTTGAGGCTCTTGAGCAGCTGCTGATAGGCGCGATCGAACTGCCTGGCCCCCGCCAGATGACCGATGATGATCTCGTTGCCAAGGCCGATAGAGAGGCCAAACAGCAGGATAAACAGGCAGATCTGGAAGAAGTAGGATTGGGTCGCCAGCGCCTTGTCACCCAGCAGTCCGACAAAGGCTGTCACCACCATAAACTGCAGCATCCAGGAGAGATTCTCCCCTGCAGCAGGCAGGCCGATATGGAGCACCTTGCCCAGCATCTCCCGGCTGGGGTGGACGATATCGCGCACCACCAGGCGAATGCCGGTCTTGCGGGCTACCAGCCACACCAGCAGCACCACGCCCACCAGACGCCCGGCAACTGTGCTGATGGCGACACCGGCGACGCCAAGCTGGGGCAGGCCGAACCAGCCGTAGAGCAGCAGCAGGTTGCCGACGAAGGTGATGAGGTTGACGATGAGGGTCACATACATCGCCTGACGGGTGTGGCCGTGAGCGCGCAGGGTCGCCGCCAGACAGAGGGCTGCGGCCTCCGGTAACAGGCAGAGACCGATGATCTGCAAGTAAAGCGTCCCGTCGCTCATCAGATTGGCAGGCAGGTTCATCAGCGCCAGCATGGTGCTGGCGCCTGCCATCACGCCGATGGCGGCCACCAGACCGATCAGCAGGTTGAAGCCGATAGCGGTGTGGATCACCACCCGACTCTTCTCCCGATCGCCGGCCCCCAGATACTGGGTGATCACCACGCTGGTACCGATACTGACGAAGCTGAACAATGTGATGGCGAGATCGAACACCTGATTGCCGACCGCCAGCGCCGCCACTCCCTGATAGGAGACGTGACCCACCATGAAGGTGTTGAGGGCACCGGTCAGAAAGTGCAGGGCGAGATCGATAAAGAGCGGCCAGGTCAGCGCAAATAGCGTGCCCGGGCCTGCGTGGGATTGAGATTGCATGGCATGTCCAACAGCTGGGAGGGCACGGGGGAGTGTCCTCTGGGGGCGCATTTAACACCAAGGCCAAGGCCGGTGCAATCCTTGTGCAGGATTGCACCGGCCAGGGGAGCAGGCCAAGGGATCAGGCAGGCGTGGCGCCCGCCTCCTGTTCGCTTGGCAGGGTGAGGCGCGCCGAGTCGGGCAGGGCATCATCCTGTGGCCAATTCGAGCGGATGGCATCAGTGGTGCTCTCCACCACCGCATCATCCTTGAACACCGGCTCGCGATAGCAGCGGGTCAGGCGCAGCGCCTGATACATGTCGGGGCAGAGGATGATCCCTTCATCGCCCACCCGCACGCCCGCCTGCTTTAGCCAGTGGGTCATCTGGCCGTGGCGACCCGCCATCACCATATGGATGCCGCGCCGTTTCAGCTCCTTGTGCAGCTCCCCCACCATGCTCATCACGCTGATGTCCTGATGGGTGAAGCAGGCGACCGCATCGATCACCAGACACTTGGGGGCTCGGGGATCCTGCACCAGCAGGGCCAGCACCCGCCGCTTGAAGTAGGGGGCGTTGAAGTAGGTGAGCGGCGAGTTGAAGCGATAGACCAGAATACCCGGGATCGCCTTGGCCTGTTCGTTGTCCCCCAAGGTGCGCACCACCCCTTCATCATCCATGCCGAGTAGTTGATCGGTGGGACGCATCACATTGCGCAGGAACTGGAACAGCCCCAGCAACACGGCAAGGGTGATCCCCGGGATTACCCCCATGGTAAGCACGCTGATAAAGGTGACCAGCGCCAGCCAGAAGGCGGAGCGATCGGAGTGGCGCAGGGCCCAAAGACCGCGAAAATCGGTGAGCGACAGGGAGGCCATCACCAGTACCACCCCGAGGGCGGCGGTGGGAATATATTTGAGCGGCGCCGTCAGATAGAAGGTGATGAGGGCGATCACCGCCGCGGCGATGATGGAGACCAGCTGGCTCTTGCCGCCGTTGGCATCGTTGACCGCGGTGCGTGAATCCGCGCCGCTGATGGCAAAGCCTTGCGAGACCGCCGAGGCGAGGTTGGCCATACCGAGGGCCCGAAACTCTTTGTCCGCGTCTATCTCATAACCGTTTTTGGCTGCAAAGCTGCGAGCGGTCAGCATCATGGAGACGAAGCTCACCATGGCGAGGTTAAGGGCAGGCAGCACCAGCTCCCGCATCAGACCGGGGGGAAATTCCGGCATCTGGAACGCGGGCAGGCCGGAGCCCACCGTCCCCAGGGTGGCGATATCAAACTGGCCGAGATTAAAGCCCCACACCAGCGCAGCGGTCACCACCATGGCCACCATGGAGGAGGGCCATGCCGGTTTGTAGCGCTTGGCCAGCAGCAGGGTAAGCAGGGCCATCAGACTCATGGCCAGGGTCGGCAGATGGGTCTGGGTAATATAGGTAGCCCCGCTGGCGATCCGCTCGATGAGGTAACGTTCGCTGAAAGTGAAGCCGAAGATCTTGGATAGCTGGCCCACCATGATGGTGATGGCCACACCATTGAGCAGCCCCATCAGGATGGGGCGGGAGAGAAAGTCCGCCAGCACTCCCAGCTTGAAGCGGCTGGCAATCAGGCACCAGAAGCCGGTCATGGCGGTCATGGTCATCACCAGTTGCCAGTGACGGGTGGGGTCGCCTGCGGCCAGCGGCGTTACTACGGCGGCAATGACCGCGCAGGTGGCGGCATCGGGGCCGACAATCAGCTGGCGGGAGGTGCCAAACAGGGCGTAGACCAGCATGGGCAGGATGCAGGAGTAGAGACCGACGATGGCACCCACCCCGGCAAGCTCGGCATAGGCGATGGCGACGGGCAGCGCCACGGCCGCCACCGAGAGTCCGGCGCGAAGATCTGGCATCAACCAGGCGCGCTGGTAATGCAGCAGGGCGGCGAGGCCCGGTAGCCAGCGTTCGAGAGAGAAGAAGTCGCGCATTATTTAACCCATTGAGTTACAACCAGCTTTTCCCCTAGTGTGCCCAAGGTTATCGAAAGATTGCAATCAGGTTATGGCCAGTTTACCTGAAGGTCAGGCCAGATAGCCTGCCAGCGTTTCTCCTTGATGCGCTGGGTAAAAATCTGTTTGTCCTGGCGACATTTGGGGTTGGCACTCACTTGCAGCGACCAGTTGATGGCAAAGCCGTAGGGGGCGAGCCACTCGAACTCGCCATCCTGATTCAGGCGTACGCCGATGCAGGTGGGCACTTCGACCCAGTGGCTGAGCGCCTCAAGGCTGCTGGCAAACGGCGTTACCAGCTGCCGCGTGTGCATGCGGGCCTGATTGCGCACCTCCCACTGCTGGCCGGGCAGGCGTTTGGCGAGCCAAGCTTCGTGCTCTGCTTCGGCCAGCCCTTGCGGATCGGTTTTATCGAGATAGATAAGGTCGATATCGTTGAGCGGGGTGGGCACCGCCTTGTGGTGAAGGTGATCCCAGATGAGGTTGCGGATAAAACCGGCCCCCAGCGCCCAGTCGGGCAGATTGAGCTCGGCCGCGGCTTGCAGGCAGGCCATCCGCTGCGGATCGGCCCGCAGCAGGGCTTCTGTTTGGGCTTGGAATTGCTGTTCGAGGGCGGAGTTCAGAGGTTCAGTTGTTGGCATTGCGGCGTAACCAGACATCAATGTAGCGGCAGCTCGGCACTATAGTGAGCCCCTCCGCCTGAGTCCAGTTGAAGAAGGCGCGCGCCAGCTGATCGGCAATCCCCTGCACCCGCAGCTCGGGGGGCACGAAGGTGCTGTATGCGTCGATGGTCTTGGCATCGAGCCGCCGGTAGCGCAGTCTCGACTCTTTCCCCTCCACCATACAGATGAACTGCTGCTGGTTGGCCTGATGGATGATGTCGCTCATGGTGGGCACCTCTGGCATAAAGTTGGGTCTCTCGGCACAACATAACTGTTAGCCAAGGTATAGAACAGATAATGAGAGCCCGTGGTCAATATCATCCCCCTTTGACAGAGGGCGCATCGATATCGCGATGCAGATCAAGGTGCCCGATGGTGAGTCGGGCACCGCGTTAGTGTCAACACAAGAGTGTTGGCAAAGGGGCGGGATCAGGCCCAGGCTCGCTCCAACAGAGTGAGTAACTGCTCACGGTCGGCGTCCTTGCGATTGAACAGAAGGGCGCCGTCGTTGACCGCCAGATCGCGGATCTCGGTCAGTAGCGAGCGATCGCTTACCCCTGCCTCGCTCATGGTGCGCGGCAGCTTGACCGCTTGCCACAAGGTGTCGCGCAGGGTGCGAATGGCTGTGATGGTCGCCTCCGCCCGCTGATAGGCCGGGGTGGCAGCAAAGCGCTCTGCCCCCACCAGCGGCAACAGCAGCCGGGCCAACTCGCTATCCACCTCGGGGCGGTTGTAGTCGAGCACGGTCGGCAAAAAGAGGTTCATGCACAGCCCGTGGGGCAGATGGCAGCGGGCTCCCAGACTGTGGCCGAGGGCGTGCACCAGCCCCACCATGGAGTTGGAGAATGCCATGCCAGCCAGCGTGGAGCCTTCCGCCAGTTGCAGCCGCAGCTGTTTGTTTTGCGGGTCGTGGATGATTTGCGGCAGGGCGCTGGCGATCTTCTCCACTGCCATCAGGGCCAGTGCATCGCTCACCGGGTTCTTGGCGGTACCGATAAAGGCCTCGATGGCGTGGGTCATGGCGTCCATGGCGGTGGCGGCGGTGATATTGAGGGGCAGCCCCTGGGTCAGGCGCGGGTCGAGCACCGCCAGTTGGGGCAGCAGGAAGGGGGAGGTGAAGGGCACCTTGCGCCCGCTCGCCTCATCCTTGATCACTGCAACCAATGTCACTTCTGATCCTGTGCCCGCCGTGGTGGGCACCACCGCCAGCGGCTTGAGGGGACGGGTCAGGCAACCGGCGCCCGAGTAGTCGAGCAGATGATCTCCCCCCATGGAAGTGAGAATGTTGACTGCCTTGGCTGTGTCGATGACCGAGCCGCCCCCCAGCGCCACCAGACTGTCGCAGTCGAGCTCGCGATAGCGTTTGGCGATCCGCTCCACCACGGCGGTGGAAGAGTCGGCCGGGATCTCGTCCCAGATGGCGGCGACCGGCAGCTCCCCCTCGGCCAGCACATTGGCCAGCAGGGTGGCAAGGCCGGTGGCATTGACCCCCTTGTCGGTCAGCAGCAGCGGGCGACGAGCACCCAGGCTGGCCAGCTCGCTGGCCAGCTGCTCCAGCGCCTGTTCACCGGCCAGCAGTTTGACCGGGCAGAAAAAATCGTAATAGCGGCTCATTTCAAGGCTCCTTGCGCGTTAGCCGGTCACCAGACCCAGATAGATGTTGCAGGCCCGGCCAAGCTTGTTGGTCGGGGCGGGATAGTGGCGCAGCAGCGGCCGCGCGATAAAGGCGGGCAGGATCAGGGACTGCAACTGCTCAAGCCCCCGCACCAGATGCATGGCAACGGTCAGGTCTCCCTCCACCAGCAGCCGGTTTTCGCCAAATGCCTGATTGACCCCGAGCCGAAAACTCAGGGCGCGAAAGGCGATATTGGGATGCTTGAAGCGCACCCGTAGCGGATGGATGGTGGCATGAGGGGCGGCTGGCGCACCGGGATACCAGCGGCCACCCTGCTTGTGCATGTTCATGGCGTAGCGGATGCCGCCTACTTCGAGGCGGATTGCCAACCCGTCCGGCAACGGCGCCAATTCACGGCGGACTGCCTCGTCGGTGCGGGCGGCGCGACAGAGTGTGCGACCCACCACCCAGAGCAGAGTGGTGATCCAGAGGCGGCGACCAAGGGCGGCTAGAGATTCAACGGTCGGAGTTGTCATAGGGGTTGGCTCCTGAGATGGCTGACCAGAAGAGGGCGAACGCACTGGCTTGCCAGTAGTCGTCCTGTCCCAGCTCCGGTTGATCGACAAACAGTGATGCGCAGGCGAGGAACTGGCCCTGACACACCTCCAGCAACAGTGGCGCGGGGGCCTGCATCAGCTCGCCGCTGGCCTGCCCCTTTGCCAGCAGGGCAGGCAGAAAGCGCAGGGCATCGTTCAGGATCTGGCTGCGGGCCGGTCTGGCCAGCAGCGGAGAGTGAAAGAAATCCAGCACAAATTTGAGCTCATTGGGGTTAGCCTGCATCCACTCCATCGCCAGCTGCCAGTAGTGGCGGGTCTGGTCGTACAGCGGCAGGGTGGGATCTGCTTCATGGATGGCGCTCCCCATCCGGGTCTTTACATCCTGATAGAGGGCGAGGATCAGCGCCTCCTTGCTCGGAAAGTGGTGGAACAGAGTACCGTTGGCTACCCCGGCCGCCTTGGCGATACGGGCGGTGGCAGCCCCCTGCAAGCCATCTTCGGCGCAGAGGGCGAGGGCGGCATCCAGGATCTGGCGGCGCTTGTCGGTCATGTTTTGTGGCTGCGGGATAGCCTGGTTCATGGTCATCTCCATCAGCGCAGGAAGAAGGCCATCATCAGCTTCTGGATCCAGCTGTGGTAGGGCGGATGGATCAGGGAGCCGGTGGTGAACTTGCCGCGGGTCAGCACGGTTTTCGCCTTGGAGAAGGTAAGAAACCCTTCGTGGCCGTGGTAGTGGCCCATGCCGGAGGCGCCGATGCCGCCAAACGGCACATCGTCGGCAGCCACCTGAAACAGGCTCTCGTTGATCGCCATGCCGCCGGAGTGGGTCTCCCGGGTCACCCGTGCCTGCAACTCGGGGTCGAAGCTCATCAGATAGAGGGCCAGCGGGCGGGGCCGCTCAGCCACATAGGCGAGCGCCTCCTCCAGGGTGTCGTAGGGGATGAGCGGCAGCAGCGGCCCGAAGATCTCCTGCTGCATCACCTGACACTGACCCGGCACCCCGGTCAGCAGGTGGGGCACCAGCAGGCGACGCTGATCATCGCGGGCCGGACTGCCACAGGGGTGGAGCTGGGCACCCGCCTGCTCGGCTTCATCCAGCCAGCTGACGAGACGTTGATACTGGCGGTCGTTGATGATGGCGCCGTAGTCAGCACTATTGAGCCCCTGCGGGTAGAGCTTGCTGAAGTGGCGGCGATAGGCGGCGATAAAGTTATCCACCTCGCTGCGGGGCAGCAGCACATAGTCGGGGGCGACGCAGATCTGCCCGGCGTTGAGGCTCTTGCCGAAGATCATCCGCTCGACCGCGGTGGCGACCGGCATGTCGGGGGCGATGAGACAAGGGCTCTTGCCACCCAGCTCAAGGGTGAGGGGGGTGAGCTGGGGCGCGGCGGCGGCCATCACCAGCTTGCCCACCATGGTGGAGCCGGTAAAGAGCAGGTGATCGAACGGCAGTGAGCTGAACGCCGCCGCCATCTGGGCATCTCCCTCGATGATGGCGATCTCGTTTTCGTCAAACACGCTGGTGAGCATGGTGCGCAGCACGGCATTGGTATGAGGGGTGAACTCGGAGAGTTTCAACATCGCCCGGTTGCCCGCCGCGATGGCGGTGATGAGGGGGCCAAGGCTCAGCATTACCGGAAAGTTCCACGGCACGATAATGCCGACCACCCCGAGTGGCTGGAAGTGCACCTCTACTTTGGCGGGGGCCAGCAGCAGGCCGGTGTGACGGCGGTGGGGCTGCATCCAGCGCTTGAGCCGCTTCTGGGTGTAGTTGATCTGCATGATGCAGGGCAGCACATCGGCGATCAGGCTGTCGTAGTGGCTGCGCTGGCCATAATCTGCCCCCAGCGCCTTGCACAGCTGCCCCTTGTGGGCGAGCAACGCCTGCTTGAGTTTGGTCAGCTGCGCCCGGCGCTCGGCCAAGGTTGGCATGGGGTGAGCCAGACTCGCCCGCTTGAGCCGCGCCAGCTGATCCGGCAGGGACAATTTGATGGCGAGGATATCCTCAGGAGTGTGTTGAAGCTGCGCCGCACCCATGTTGTTCTCCGCATGAAAAATGACCGACTGATTAGTCGGTCTAAATCTAGCTGTTTGTTACCGGAATGTAAAGCTGGCAAGCTGTTTGCCGCTCACCATGAGCCAGACGCAAGAGAGAACTGTGTGTCTCCCCACACTTTTGTGGTTTGCTCGTTGGTGACTTATCCAATAAGGGGTAGTTTTTGGCTATTAACCTACACGGAGAGAGCACTATGACCAGGGAACTGAACAGCTTGTTGGCCCGGCTTGAAGATGTGGTTGAGCGGATGCCGGATTGCTTCAACACCTACGAATTCGCCCAGAAGCTGGCACTGCAATATCAGCCGGAATTCTTTGCCGCGGGCCACTCTCTGGCCGAGCACGAGGGCAAAGTACTGCGGGTGTTGCACCAGAAGATCGCCGAGGCGCTGGCGGGTAGCGAGATGGTGATTGAAGGGGCGCTGCTCCCCTGTGTGACCCCCTGGGGAGAGAAATCCACCTCACCACGCTGGCACCGTAAACACTGAGGATCCGGTCAGGCAGATCACTGCCAGATAGCAGATAACGAACAACGATAAAGGGCGCGGCGCCGGCAACAGGGCCGCGCCGTTTTTTGTGAAGATTGTCGCCAGCAGCGCCCCCGCTGCCGGGAGCAAAGGCCCGCTCTGTGATCCCATGCCGGGATATGGGAGCGTCAGCCGGGTAGACTCCCCCTTTTGTCGCAGGGTTTGTCACCGTAGGAATTTCTCATGACCCATAAAATCATTCTGGATACCGATCCGGGTATCGACGATGCCATGGCTATCCTGTTTGCCGAGGCCCACCCCGCCATCGAGCTGCTCGCCATCACCACAGTTTTTGGTAACGCCACCATCGACAATGGCACCCGCAACGCCCTCTGGCTCAAGCAGAAGTACGGCATGAAGGCGGATGTGGCCAAAGGCGCTGCAGCCCCGCTGCTGCGCGAGCCGGTCGGCCCCACCACCATAGTCCACGGCCCGAGCGGCTTTGGCGACATGGAGGCGGGGGAGGTGACTATTGCTCCGGATCCCCGCCCCGCTTGGCAATATATTGTCGAGGCGGTGAAAGCCGCGCCGGGGGAGATCACCCTCGTCACTATCGGCCCGCTGACCAATCTGGCGCTGGCGCTACAGCAGGCGCCCGAGATTGTCTCGCTGGTGAAACAGGTGGTAGTGATGGGCGGCGCCTTTGGCGTCAACGGCCATCGTGGCAACGTGACCCCCTATGCCGAGGCCAATATTCACGATGATCCCGATGCCGCCGACCGGGTCTTTACCGCCGATTGGCCTGTGGTGATCATCGGGCTGGACGTGACCCAGCAGAGCTTCTTCAGCGGCGACTATCTCGATGCGCTGCGCGACGAGGCGGGGGAGCCGGGCCGCTTCCTGTGGGATGTCAGCCGCTTCTATCTGCGCTTCTACTCCGAGAAGCTGGGGCTCTCCGGTTGCCATGTCCACGACCCGTCCGCCATCGCCTATGTCATTGACCCGACCCTCTTTACCCTGCGGGAAGGGCCGGTACGGGTGATCACCAGCGGTCCGGCCATCGGCCACACCCTGCAAAAGTTCGATGGCAAGCGCCACTCCCACGATGACTGGGCAGCCTATCGCCCGCAGCAGGTCGGGGTGGCGGTGCGCGATAAAGCCTTGCTGGCGCTCTATCGCGAGACGCTGGTGGGCTGGGGCAAGGATTGCTGAGCTAAGAGGCGCTATTGCGCTGACGCGGGGGCTGTGATCGGCGCCAAACAATCGGAGCGCACGGCCGCTTATACTGCCTTATATCAAGAGCTTGGGAGGGATGAAGATGGCCTGGATTTCCTTGATAGTGGCGATAGCCCTGATCTGGTGGTTGATGAAGCTGGGGCGTGGTGCCCTGTTCGAAATCCGCCTTGCCCCCGGCAAGGTGGTGGTCAAGCAGGGCAAGGTGTCACCCGCCTTTATTGAGCATGCTAAACAGATCCTGCGCCACGACACGGTGCGCGGTCGCATTGTGGGGCAGCGCGATGGCGATGGCGTCAAGCTGATTTTCTCCCGATCCATCCCCGAGCCGGTGGCCCAGCGGTTTCGCAATATCTTCCCCTATGGCGATTACCGCCAGCCAACGGCGCCACTGCCGGGGCCAAAATCCCGCAAGGGATAAGTACCGGAACCTGGTTCATCAATAGCAAACGGGCCTCCAGTGGAGGCCCGTTTTCTTATGACACTTGGTCAAGAGAGAGCTGACCGCCCTTACTCCTTGCCGTGCAGCTCGCGCTGGGCCTTGACCGCCGCCGCCTTGACGGCGGTGCCTTCATTGCCCCAGGAGGCGCGCAGGGTGTTGACCAGCTCGGCGAGCCGCTCGTCATCCATGGTCCAGCCATAACCCGGCATGTGGTAACCCAGATGGCCGTGGGTGACCGGTGTTTCGGCGCCGTGCAGCAGCACATTGATCAGGCTCGACGGATCGCTCGCCAGCACGGTGCGGTTGTTCACCAGCGAGGGGATGACGTGGTCATTGCCCCGGCCGTTGACCCCGTGACAGGTGGAGCAGTACATGGCGTAGTCCGCCTTGCCGCTGGCACTGGCGTAGGCGCGGGCCCCTTTCTCCGCCACCGGTTCATCTTTCAGATCGGTCAGATAGGTGGCGATGCTGGCCAGATCGGCGTCGCTGAAATACTGGCTGCTGTGAGTGATCACTTCCCCCATGGGGCCTGCGACCGCTTCATGCTGGCTGCGGCCGGTTTTCAGCAGATCGATCAGCGCCTGCTTGCTGTAACGGCTGCCACGAATGTCGGGGGCATACCAGCCATCCAGCGCCGCACCGCTCAGGTAGACAGGATCCGCCTCGGTCAGCGCTTTCTCCTGCATGCCGAGCCCGCGCGGGGTGTGGCAGCTGCCGCAGTGACCGGCGCCTTGCACCAGATAGGCGCCGCGGTTCCACTCTTCGCTCTTGCCCGCCACCGGGGTGAAGCGGCTGTCATCGTGGTAGATCCAGTTCCAGCCCATCAGCGGCCAGCGCATGTTGAGCGGCCAGGGGATGTCGCTCTCCTTGTTGGCGATGGCCAGCGGCTGTACCTCCTTCATCAGGTAGTGATAGAGATCTTCGAGATCCTTATCGCTCATCTTGGCGTAGGCGGTGTAGGGCATGGCCGGATAGAGGCGATGCCCATCGCGGGCCACCCCTTCGCGCATCACCTTGATGAACTCCGGCAGGCTGTAGTTGCCGATACCGTGGGTCTTGTCCGGGGTGATGTTGGTGGCAAATACGGTGCCGATGGGGGTCGGGAACCCTTTGCCGCCCGCCAGCGGCTTGCTGGTTTCGCTGGTGTGACAGGCGGCGCAATCGCCGAGCTTGGCCACGTATTCCCCCGCAGACATGGCGGGGGCTGCGTGGGCGGCAAGGGCGGGCAGTGCCAGCAGCAGGGCGCTGGCTGTCAGTGACAGGGCGCGGCTCATTGGGCACCTCCCTTGGTCATGGCGACCAGCTCGTTGACGGCGCGCCATGCCTCGTCGATGGCGGCGTGGGCGTAGGGACTCCAGCCCGAATCCGAGTTGGCGATAGTGATGTTGCCGACCGGCTTGCGCCCCAGCTCGATCCATTTCTCGCACTGCTCCTCGTCATCAAACAGGGTGTTGGTGACATAGGAGTAGCCGTGGGACCAGCGGTTGACCGTGATGGCGAGGATATCCTGCTCATGGTTGAAACCGGCGCTGCCCAGCATCCCCTGCAGCTGTTCGCGGATCATCTGTTCATGCTGCTCGAACGGCATGCCGAGGATCATGGCGCGCCCCTTGCGGGACTGTTCGCGGGCCGACAGGCCGCTGCCCGGCAGGGTCGGCACATAGACCATGTGCAGGCACATCGGCTGATCCGGGCTCTTGGGATGCTCATAGCCACCCATGCTGACCGGATAGTCGAGCTTGACCCGGCTGTAAGGGGCTGCCGGGGAGTAGACCTCGTGCACCCCGAGCTTGACGAAGGCTTGCCAGTTCTTGATCACCACCTTGGTGTAGACCAGCGGTGCCTTGGCATTCTGGCGCAGCGCCTCCTTCTGGGGCTCCGGCATCTCGGGCACCATGTAGGGGATCATCATGTTGTAGCCCGCCATGATCGACTGCTTGGCCCGCACCCGGTGCAGTTTCCCCTCCTTGATGTAGGTGACATCCACCGCCAGCTTGCCGTCGGCGAGGCGCACGTTTTTGGCCTGCAACGCCGTGCTGCCAAGGCGCAGTTGCACCTTGTGCTCAGGCAGGTCGAGCTTGCTGTAGTCAAACTTGGCCAGCACCACATCCTGCATGGTGTGACCCGGCGCCACTTACGGAATGAGCTTGCGCACCATCAGGCGGGTGAGACCGGCGTTGCCATCGGGGAAGTGGAAGATGTAGGGGTCGTCCAGCTCCGCCTGCTCCTCGGCATCAAGCGGCGTCAGATTGAGGCCGTCGAACCCCGGCAAGGCGCAGAGGCGCGCATCGGCGCAGGCGGTGGCGTCGATGCCGACCGCTTGGAAGTCGTTGGTGCGCTGCTGGAAGTAAGTGATCGCCCGCTCGCTCAGGCCCACTTTATCGCGCAGGAAGGTGGTGTAGCTGTTGCGGGTCACCCACTCATCCTGCTGCTCGCGGGTCATGCCGCTCAGGTAGTCGATCTTTGATTCGTGCAGGGCCAACAGGGCGGCCTTGTCGGCATCATCCAGCGGGAAGTCACCGATAAATTCTGCCAGCGGCCGGCCGTTCAGGCGATCGCGCGGAATGTCATCCGCTACGTTGTGGCCCGGATCCCCGTTCACTATCTTGTTGACGCCAAAGTGCTTCTCGTCGAAATAGACGCCACGGCTCAGCCCCAGATCCGGATAGAAGGTCTGCTGGAAACCGGCGGCCAGCTCGTCGATGTTGACCTCCAGCGCCTTGAGCAGACCGAGCGCCACCGGGCTGTAGACCGAACGCGGTGATTGCAGGGATTCACTGCCGCCGTAACCCAGGCGCAGGCCATCGGGGGTGGTGAACTCGTTGCGCTTGGCGTGGCCGCCAAAGTCGTCGTGGTTGTCGAGCAGCAGGATCTTCTTATCCGCGCCGAGCAGTTGCTGGTAGAAGCAGGCGGCGGCCAGACCGCTGATCCCGGCGCCGACGATCACCAGGTCGTACTCTCCCTCTAGGGGAATATTGGCAAAATCATACTGCTTGCCATCACGGGCGATGCTGTGGGCCGGTTCGAAAGAGCCCGGGTGGTTACCGCGCAGGCCGGTGAGGGCGGGCGGGTAGGCCAGGGTTTTATCCGCCAGCGTGCTGCCGCCTTCGGCAGCCTTGAGCAGATTGATGGGAGCGACGCCTGCCGCAATGGTGATGGCAACGCCGTTGAGAAAATCTCTGCGTGTAATACTCATGGCTATCCCTGTGTTAGGAGAAGTAATGAATAAGTGGATTCATTATGGGAGGGAGACACAGATCCTGTTCAGGATTGGGCGCCGAATCTACCGCTATCCTCACGCTGAGTCCATACGATTGCTAATGGATTATTAAGCACCATTTTCCTGCTTGTGACGAGAGTGATGCGCTGATGGGGGGGATTTTCCCTGTTGCAGGGCAAATTATCTTCCGGCTCGGTCGGTCAATGATTGCCGCAGCTGATTAGTTTGGGAGACGTTCGGGCATCATTGTCGACTCGGGGGGATGATCGCGCTAAGCTCTTAACTACTTGTTTTATCGACTCTCTTTTTTATTCATAGGCATAAAGGCCACTCAGGAGGCGCAATGAACTGGTATATCTCGGTCCTCAAGCAATATGCGGTATTCAGCGGGCGGGCCCGTCGCACCGAATACTGGATGTTCGTGCTGTGCAACGTCATCGTCATGCTGTTGCTCGGCATGGTGGACAAGCTGATTGGCGGTGACAATGAGTTGATCAGCTCCATCTATTCGCTGGCGGTGCTGCTGCCCTCGCTGGCGGTGGCGGCCCGTCGCCTGCACGATACCGACCGCAGCGCTTGGTGGCTGCTGCTCGGGCTTATCCCAATTATCGGCACCCTGGTGCTTATCTACTTTATGGTTTGCAACGGTCAGCAGGGGCCGAACCGCTTCGGTGATGATCCCAAAGCGGCCCCCTCGCAGGGCTTTATCGTCAGCTAACGGGCGCGGCTTGGCCAACCATCGGTCAATAAAAAGAGAGGGAGGCATCACGCCTCCCTCTCTTTTTCGTGTTGATGGCCGATCAACGCTCAATCAGCGGGGCGGAGCGGTAGCTCCACATACCGTAGGTGCGCAGGGCGTCGCGGTAGATGCCGAGCAGCTCGCTCTCGCTCGGGGTAGCCAGCTCCTCGAGGGGCTTGTCAGGGTAGCTGACGCTCGCCACCTTGATGTTGGCCGGGCCAATCTGGTCGCAGGCGATTTCCAGCACCGTCTGGCCGCGACGTACATGGCTGGCGGAGCTTACCAGCACCGCATGGTCAATCTGGTGGCGGGCGAGGGCATAGGCGCTGTAGAGGGCGTTATCCACCGTGCTGGTGGCGTAGTTCTCTTCAATCAGGCGGCTGCGGTCGATGCCGTGGTTGGCCAGCCAGTCAGCCATCAGCTTGCCCTCGGTCTGGCGGTTCTGGGGCACGCCGCCGGTCAGGATGATTAGCGCCTCCGGGTCGGCTTTGGCCAGCTCAAGGGTGGTTTGCAGACGGCCCAGCAGGATCTTGTCCATGCTGCCGTCGGGATTGAGGGCGTAGCCCAGGGTGACGATGGCGCGTTTGCCCTCCCTGCTGGCTTTGACCTGATCCTCGGTTAGTTCGGTCTGCAGCGGGGCGGCGTTGATCCGCTGCACCCGGGCGATGATCTCCTCCAGATCGGCGGCGCGGCCACTGTTGCGATCCGCCACTTTCGCCAGATAGCTGCGGGAAGCCTCCTTGTTACCCTTCACCAGCTGCCAGATGGCGAGATAGCTGTTGATGTCGAGATCATCGGGGGCGACGGCCTGCGCCTGCTCCAGCAAGGTGATGGCGCGGCTCAGGTTGCCGTTGTAGATCTGGGCGTTGGCTGCCGAGATGAGCAGGTCGGTGCGGTAGGGTTCAAGCTGGTAGGCGGCCAGCAGCCGCTCGGTCACCAGCTCCATATTGCTCGGCATCTTGGCGGTAAAACCGGCGTGGGAGATTTTGGCTGGCGACTTGTAGATCTGCAGCGCTTCGCCGAGCAGCATGTCCACCGCCTGGCGTTTGCTGACCAGGGTATTGAGGTCGTGCTCCATCTGCATCGAGCTCTCGGCCGCTTGCAGGGCGAGGGGGGAGAGCGCCAGCAAGCCGCCGAGGGTGAGGGCAAGAAGGGTCTGTTTCATCAAAAGGTCCTCTGTCGGGCTGAATCGCGCCGTAGTGCGACGGCGTGTGGGCCGATGGGATAAGGCAAATGTGCGTCAATTCAGTCTGTTAGTGCCAAAGAGAGGCAATATACCAGTTAACGGTGCGGCAAACTGTGAGTCGAGGTGGGTCGTCAGGTTATGCCACACCAGTGGCCGCAAAAGTGGCCGCAACGGGTCAGCAGCCATCTGAAAAGGGCAGGGGGAGTTTAACTCCCCCTGCCTCTGTTGCGATGCAAGACTGATGGCGTCTCAATCTATCTGCGGATGAGTTGTTCGAGTCAGTTCCACATCGGGGCGACGCGGGCTTCCAGGGTCTCTTGCTGCTCTTCGGGCATATCGCTGAAGAAGTTGAGTTGGGTCTGCTCCTCCACCTCGCGCACCGAGACCCGGTAGTCGGCGATCTGGCTGATGGGCACCTCTTCCTGCGGCATGATAAAGGCGATGGCCTGCAGTCTGGCCGGGTCCATCACGATCTTGTAGTAGGCGCTCGGGATCGCCACACCCTGACCGATGGACTCTTCAGAGCCGGTAAAGATGGGGCCGGTGATCACCTGCACATCCTTGCGGGAGACCGCCCACTTGTTCACCTTGTCCTCCAGCACGCGCCACGCCTTCTGGTTGAGCACCCCGATCTGCGGTGTCATGTTGCTCAGCAGGAAGCTCTCTTTCATGGTGTTCTTGTTCGATTTCATGTCCCCCGCCGGGGCCTGATGGCCACGGTCATAGCCCGAGCCCTTGTAGTCGGAGAGGGTGGCGCGGTAGGCAACCGGGATCTCCCTGTCCTCGGCGAAGGCATCCTTGCGGGGCACTGTGCCCTGTGCGCTTTGGGCGGTCATCCGGTAGGAGACCCAGTCCGCCACCTTGTAGTCGTAGTTGTAGCCGACCGCATACCCTTCACGGCAGAGCTTTTGATCCGATTCGGAGGGGAGGCCAAAGCGCACGTGCTGGCCGCATTCCCAGTGGGCGGCCAGCAAGGGGGTGGCAGTGAGGGTGAGGGTGAGGGTAACAGCCAGAACCAATTTATTGATTTTTATCATTTTTGTGATGCTCCAGTTTAGTAGGCGGAGCCATTTGACATGAGATCTGACCAGCGCTTCAATTGCTGTTTTTTTACACGTCACCGTTCTGTGACGGCTCGCCAAGATCTGTGATGTGACTGGTTAATATGTTTTAAATCAGTGGCTTGGTCGGTGGGATGATATGCGGTTGCTCGGCAGGCAACGAAAAGGGGCCCGCGATGGGCCCCTTGTGATGAGCTGTCTGACTGCTATCAGGCGGCGTTTGCCTTGTTGCCCAGCGTGCGGGCCAGCAGTGCTTCCGGATTGTGAATCGCCTCCTTGGTCTTCACATCGATGACTTCGATATTGGTGAAGCGCTCGCGGTTCTTGATAGCTACGTCGTGGGCGAAGATAACGCAGCGGGCGTTGGCGACATCCTTGGCGGTGATGCGGTTGATGATGCCGTTGGCGCCCTGGGTCTCGACCTTGATCTTGATCCCCTGCTTGGCGGCAGCCTTCTGCAGGCTCTTGGCGGCGAGGAAGGTGTGGGCCACGCCAGACGGGCAGGCAGTGATGGCCAGTACGTCCGCTTCCCCTTCCGCTTCAATCACCTGATAGTCGCTATCTGTGGTGGTGACCTCTTCCTCTTCACTCACCGGTTTTTTCAGAATGTTGACGATGATGGCTGTGGTCAGGGCGCCGAGGATGGTGCCGAGAATGTAACCCATCTTGCCTTCCACCACCGGCAGCACAATCCAGCCACCCCAGGGGGCGTGGTTGATGCTGTGCATCATGAAGCCGGTGATGTTGCCGACGATGCCGCCTGCAACGATTGCCGGGATAACACGCATGGGGTCAGCAGCGGCGAACGGGATAGCACCTTCACTGATACCGATCATGCCCATGATAGCGGCCGCTTTACCGGATTCACGCTCCTCTTTCTTGTAACGCTTCGGAGACATGAAGGTCGCCAGTGCCATACCGAGCGGCGGCACACAGATGGCGATGCCGACGCCGCCCATCAGCCAGGGCTGGGTGTTGACCTGAGTCTGGGCAAACAGGGTAGCAACCTTGTTGACCGGGCCGCCCATATCGAAGGCGGTCATACCACCCAGAATGGCACCCAGCATCACTTTACCTGAGCCCGCCATGCTGGAGAGCCAGTGGTTCATCCCTTCCATCATGGCGGCGATCGGGGCACCGATCCCCCACATCACGATGCCACACACCAGGAAGGTACCGATCAGCGGATAGATGAAGATGGAACCAAGGGAGGTCATTGAGTCAGGCAGCTTGATCCGTTTGAGCTGATTGACCACGAAACCGGCGATAAAGCCCACCAGAATGGCGCCAAGGAAACCGGTTTGATAGTGCTGAACGGCAATCCAGGAGCCGATCATGCCCGGGGCCAGGCCCGGCTTGTCAGCCAGCGAGTAGGCGATGTAGCCACCCAGTACGGCAGTAAACAGAGTCAGACCGGCGATACCCATGGTGGCCATGTCTTTGAGGAAGCCCGCTTCCGGCACGGCGCCCTTGCCGCTCATCATCACCGACAGGGAGAGCAGCACACCGCCCGCCACGATGAAGGGGATCATGTGGGAGGTACCAAACAGCAGGTGCTGCTTCATGGTGTTGAGGCGATCCTTGAAGGTGCGATCGGTGGGCTCAACCGGAGCAGTGGCAGCTGGTTTGGCGGCTGGCGCCGGTTTTTCCGCTTTCGGGCCTTGTTTGAGCAGGGTCAGCGCTTGCTCGACAGTGGTGGCCGCTTTCATCTGCTCGATAAAACCCGGCTCCAGCAGACGGGTGGAGAGCTCGGCCAGCACTTCGATGTGGTGGTTGGCGCCGCCATCCGGGGAGGCAATCATGAAGATCAGCTGGGTCGGTTTGCCATCTTCGGCGCCGTACTCGATACCTTGGCGGCTGACACCGATGGCAATGGCCGGGCGGCTGACCGCCTTGCTCTTGGCGTGGGGCAGGGCGACACCCTGCTCGAAGCCGGTGCAGTCCAGCTGCTCGCGGGCCCAGATATCCTTGACGAATTGCTGTTGATCAGACACGGCGCCATCGCGCGCCAGCATCTGTGCCATCTCGTCGAACAGGGCCTCCTTGCTGGTGGCCTTCAACTCCAGGCAGATGAGTCTGCCGTTGGTCATGGTGGGTAACATATTACTCTCCTGGCTCCGTTGCCGAGCCGCATGATGGGGGGAACAATTGACCTGGATATTGTTCTCCCGTTGGCGCGGTGCCGAAATCGGACAAATGTGCCGTTTACTGGATTTTTGTGCTGTGCAAGTCGCCATGTGACCCAGCTCGCATATCATCATGAAAGCCAATTCATACCGATACTTTTATTTTTTTAAATAAAAACAATGAATTGTGAATTTGTTTTGCTACTTACATGAGTGCGACGAAAAGGTCTCGCCTTCGGAGGTATGGAGATTTGTGTGCTGTTTTGAGGGCGGAAAATGTGAAGGTGCTGGCAAAACGCGTTGAGAGAACAATCAGAAAGAGGGAGAGCAGCTCTTGATGTGAGTTAATCCATCTACTGATCACTTGTTATGTTCATCATCGGCGTCCTTGGGTTTTGCATGAGCCCTTATTTGACAAAGCCCGCCATTTTTATGGATGGCGGGCTGTTTAGTGCTTCAGCCTTATTGAGCTGATTAATGAGGGGGGCAATCGGGCGTTATGTCCGAAACTTGCGTACAACCTCCTGCAGTTGTGTTGCCAACAGGTTGAGGTCGTTGCAAGCCTGAGCCATTTGTTTGGCGCCGGTCGCCACTTCTTCCGAGGCATTGCTGATGTTGACTACATTGCGATTGAGCTCCTCGCTTACCGCCCCCTGCTCTTCAGTTGCGGTGGCAATCTGAATATTCATGTGGGAGATACTGTTAACCGAGCTGCTTATTTCGGCAATAGAGGCTCCCGCTTCGCGAGCAGTGTGGACCGTCTCGGACATCATATCCTGACTCTGTTGCATGGTGATGCCCGCTTCGTTAGCGCGCTGCTGCAGTTCGGAGATGATGTGGTTGATCTGGGAAGTGGAGTCTTGAGTTCGTTTGGCCAGAGTGCGGACTTCATCTGCTACCACGGCGAAACCACGACCTTGTTCACCGGCTCGGGCTGCCTCGATTGCCGCATTCAGTGCCAGCAGGTTGGTTTGCTCGGCAATCCCCTGGATGACTTCAAGCACCATGCCGATATTTCGGCTGTCATCACCCAGCTGGCGGATCACCAGAGCTGTCTCTTCGATGGCGGTAGCCACCTTTTCAATCCTGCCGATTGAGTCATTGACGGTCTCGCTGCCTTGTGCGGCTGTGTCGCTGGCCGACGTTGCTGCGCTGGCGGCGTCGTTGGTGTTGCGGGCCACCTCCTGTACCGTGGCTTGCATCTCGTTCATGGCTGTGGCCAGCTGATTGAGCTCATGCTGCTGGGCGCCCATGTTGTTGGCCGATTGCTGTGCCACCGCGCTGATCTCTTCGGCGGCCGCGCCCAACTGCACTACCGAGCCGGAGACCTCGTTGACCAGCATGCGCAGATTGGATTGCATCTCGTTGAACCCCTGAGCCAGCTTACCCAGCTCGTCATGGGAGAATTGCTTCATGTCGAGTTGGCTGGTGAGGTTGCCTGCCGCTACCTGGCGTGTCTGCTCCAGCAGGGTCATCACTGGATTGCGGATCTGCCGGATCAGCAGCCAGGCCACAATAACGACGAACAGCAAGGTTAGCGCACCGACTGTAGTGCTCAGCAGTTTTGCCCGTTCATAGGAAGCTTCACTCTGCTTGGTCAGCAGGTTGGCGACCCGATCGTTCTCCTTGCGCAGCTCCAGACCATCCTGTCCTGCCTGCTCGAGGGCTGCACGAGATTCGTTTTTGATCAGCGACTGCACCTTGGCAATATCTCCCTGCCGTATGGCTGTTTCCAAGTCACCATGAGCTGAAAAATATTTGGCTGCTGCAGTTTTCAGCTCTGCAAACATGTTGCGATCTCGCTCCGACACAAAAGGCATCGATCCATACCGTTGCTCGGCGGCCATGTACTGACTCTTTGCCGCTTCGAAAGACTGTGTGCTGCTGTTGAGGGAGTCGGGATCCTTGCCCAGTGCATCTATCACCATGTTCAGTTCGGCACGGCGCGCGTCCAGCAAGGACACATGCATCTGGCTGGATGCCCGGATGGAGGGAACGATATTATCGCTGACCTCACTGGCGTCACGGTAAATATTGGAGAGTTGTAAAGTGGCAAACCAGGCAAAACCCAGCATCAACAAAGCGAGAGTGGTAAACGCCATGGTCAGCTTTGCCCAATTGTCATTTTTGTCAGCATATATCCTCTTTTATCTATTTTTGTCAGGGGATCTTTGTGTGAAATTTATAGCGGCGAATAGATGTGATACCTTAAAAATAAATCAAATAAAAGAGATCTTAATCACAGAGGGTATTTAAGGTCTATTTCTTTACTGCAATGAGGTTTGGCTGGCATATCAAAAAATAAATATCAAATCTCTCATTATCCTGCCTTTAAATTGATTTAATTGTCAGTTCATGCGGCCTGGCTTTTTACGGATTACGTCAGCAGAAGGTGTGGCGTAAAAGAAAAGTGTTATATATCATAATTTTATGGTTTTTTCTTAAGTTGTTGTTTTCGACAAAGATCGAATGGTCTGCTTGGAATTAAATTATAGAACGACTAAAAAATAGGGCCGCATCTCGAAAATTCAAAAGAGATTACTTTCGTTTGCATTATTAATGGTTCTGTATGACTACGGCTGCTAAATGTTTACAGACCTAATGATGATGGCCTGGGAAAGGTTTAATGGTGATGCATCTATGTGCTGTTTTAGTTTTCATCAGGGGGTGAAAATAGTAGAGGGTAGAGTTGTTATTTTTATTTCCTCCATTTTAGCCGGATACTCAGAGTGTCGCCGTTGCTTGTGCTGGCTGGAATTTTCTTCGTTTCAGCAAACCAAGTCATCTGCATCAGGGGTGCGCCAAGCTTGGGCGACAAACCTGTGGAGCTGGTTGTGGGCAGGATGCAGTCAGGGATGGACTTCAGAGCGAGATGCCTGAAGGAAGATAGGCATAAGAGAGCAGTAGAGATACAGACGGACTTGACTGGTAGGCCATATTGCTCTGTTGGGAGGGGGAGGCATATTCCCCCTCCAACGAGAGTCGGCTCTTATGCTGATTAGCAGCGGTTGCCGGTGCGGGCGACTCGCCCTTCGGCCAACAGTTGATAACTGCCAGTCGCTGCAGGAATAAAGGCAGATTGCCCCTTTTCCAGACGCAGTGACTGTTCGCCTTGCTTGAGGGTCACTGTGTCATCGATGGCAAACAGGATCTCGGCGCTGGCAGTGGTGAGCTGATGCTCGCCAGCCGGGTAGACACTGAAAGTGAAGTCAGGTACCGGCACGTCGAAGTGCCGTACCGCGCCATCACAGCGGGGGGCCAGCAGGATCTGGTCATCCGGCTTGGGCAAGCAGCGGGTGCAATCCAAAAGCTCTGCCACATCGATGTATTTGGGGGTGAGGCCGGCGCGCAGCACGTTGTCCGAGTTGGCCATGATCTCGAGGCCGGTGCCGCGCACATAGGCGTGCGGGGTACAGGCATCGAGGAACATCGCCTGACCGGGTTTGAGGGTCACCACGTTCAACAGCAGCGGCGAGAAGAGGCCCACATCTCCCGGGTACTGGGCCGCCAGACTGGTGATGAGGGCAAACGTCTCCTCATCCTGATGGGCGGCGGCATAGGTCAGCAGCCCTTCCAACGCCTCCTCCTTGCGCGCCCCTTCCAGTACCAGCAGCTGGTGGAAGAAGTGCTGCAGGCCGGCTTCATTCTGGCTGGCGGCAAGGGCTGCGGTCAGATCGGCGATGGCCGCCAGATTGACCCGCTCGAACAGTGCCAGAATGGCGGGAATGGCGCGAAAGCCGTTCATCGCCTGATAGGGGGTGAGGGCAAAGACCAGCTCCGGCTTATGGTTCGGGTCCTTGTAGTTGCGATTGCTCGCCTTGATATCGATGCCTGCGGCCTCCTCTTTGGCAAAGCCCGCTTCAGCCTGAGCCTTGCTCGGGTGCACTTGAATGGAGAGAGCCTTCTCGGCACACAACACCTTGAACAGGAACGGCAGGCTGCCAAAACGGGCGAAGGTGGCCTCACCCAGCGCGGCGGCCGGAGCCCTGTCGATCACCTTAGAGAGCTTTTGCACACTGCCCGCCAGCGTCACCTCGGAGCAGCCGTTGGGGTGAGCCCCCATCCAGAGCTCGGCTTGGGGTTTGCCTTGCGGGTTGGGAATGCCAAACAGGGTGGTGAGGGAGTCATGACTGCCCCAGTCATAGCCTTGAATCGGGTTTTGCATCAACAGAAAGGAGGGCAGATCGCTACTGCTCATAAGGGACGCCTCGTCTAGTTTGAAGAAAATCGGGTGCAGAAAAGGGTGGCATTACTGCTGTGGACCGGACTATAACATGGGCGGTCGTGCGCGCCGCAACCGCTTGCCTCTCTCTTGATCAGGATCACCATGTCTCTCATCTTCAGCCAACTGCTCGACGGAGCCCTGAGCGAACAGGTTCCATTTGACCAAATCTGGTTTGCCAGTGAACAGGGGGTGCCACCCAGTTTCAGCTATCAGGTCAACTTTCCTCGCCTCGAGCTGGTCTTTAGCGGCGAGTATCTCAACCAGATCTGGGACAGGGAGGAGGGGGTCAGAGAGATCAGCGTGTTACCAGGGCAGGCGCTCTATATTCCCCCTAACGGCTGGAACAAGCCGCTCTGGACCACCGACTGCTCGGTGCTGAGCCTGCTGTTTGGCAAACGCCAGCTGGGGTTCAGCCTGGTGAGCAAACGCCGTGAAGATCCGGACTTTTTCGATGTGCAAAAGCACAGCATCATGGCGCGGGCGGGCCATGTGATCGAACACATTTTGGCGGCGCTGAACGTACTGACCGAGGATCCCGGTCGCTCCCCCACCGATGATCACCTGCTGCAGGCTCTGCTGGCGAGTGCCCGTCAGCTGTTGCTGGAGTCCGCCACGGATCGGCCACGGGGGGCAGAGCTCTTTCACGGGATTTGCATCTATATCCAGGAGAACTTTCACCGTCCCATCACCCGTGACTCCATTGCCCACCGCTTCAACGTCTCGGCCAGCCATCTCTCCCACTTGTTTCGCGAGCAGGGTCATATGCGCCTTGCCGATTACATCAGCTGGGTGCGGATCGATCGGGCCAAATTCATGCTGAAAAAGTACCGCTTTCGTCTTGAAGAGGTGGCCAGTCGCTGCGGTTACAGTGACGTGAACTACTTCTGCCGGGTGTTCAAACAGAAGACCGGCTTGACCCCTTCCCAGTACCGCTCCCTGAGTCAGCCGCAGGCGGCGGCCAGCGAGCTGGAGGGATAACGGGGCTGTGTCGGGAAGGCGTGGTGACGGCGCACTGGCGGGTGGCTACCTCTTTGGTCTGACATGCTTTCTTGTCGTTTTATTATGAAAATGAATGGGCTAAGATGGCCGCGCGCAACAAACAAGTTGATAACAAACGGAAGTTAGGAGATGCCGATGGAAAGCAAAGTAGTAATCCCGACCCAGGGTCAGAAAATCACAGTCGATGCCAACGGCAAGCTGCAGGTTCCCAACCATCCGATCATTCCGTTTATTGAAGGGGATGGCATCGGTGTTGACGTAACCCCTGCCATGTTGAATGTGGTGAATGCTGCGGTCGAGAAAGCCTACAAGGGCGAGCGCAAGATCGCCTGGATGGAGATCTATACCGGCGAGAAATCGACTCATGTCTATGGCGAAGGTGCCTGGCTGCCGGCCGAAACCTTGGATTTCATTCGCGAATACTGCGTGGCCATCAAGGGCCCGCTGACTACTCCGGTCGGTGGCGGTATCCGCTCCCTCAACGTGGCCCTGCGTCAGGAGCTGGATCTCTACATCTGCCTGCGCCCGGTGCGTTACTACGACGGCACCCCGAGCCCGGTGAAACGTCCTGATCTGACCGACATGGTGATCTTCCGCGAAAACGCCGAAGACATCTACGCCGGCATCGAGTGGAAGGCCGACAGTGCCGAAGCGAACAAGGTGATCGCCTTCCTGCAAAACGAGATGGGCGTGAAGAAAATTCGCTTCCCCGAGTCCTGCGGGATCGGCATCAAGCCGATGTCCAAGGCCGGTACCGAGCGTCTGGTGCGTGCCGCCATCGAGTATGCCATCGACAACGATCGCGACTCCGTGACTCTGGTGCACAAGGGCAACATCATGAAGTTCACCGAAGGTGCCTTCAAGGATTGGGGTTATGCTCTGGCTCAGAACGAGTACGGTGCCCAGCTGATTGACGGCGGCCCCTGGTGCTCCTTCAAGAACCCGAAAACCGGCAAGACCATCGTCATCAAGGATGTCATCGCCGACGCCTTCCTGCAGCAGATCCTGCTGCGTCCGGCCGAGTATGATGTCATCGCCTGTATGAACCTCAACGGCGACTACATCTCCGACGCGCTGGCCGCTCAGGTAGGCGGTATCGGCATCGCGCCGGGTGCCAACATCGGTGACGGCGTGGCCCTGTTCGAAGCGACCCACGGTACTGCACCGAAATATGCCGGTCAGGACAAGGTTAACCCGGGTTCCCTCATCCTCTCCGCCGAGATGATGCTGCGCCACATGGGCTGGGTTGAAGCGGCCGATCTCATCATCAAGGGGATGGAAGCGGCGATCCGCAACAAGACCGTCACCTATGACTTCGAGCGTCTGATGGAAGGGGCCACCCTGCGCTCCTGCTCCCAGTTTGCTCAGGACATGATCGACCAGATGTAATCTGCTGCTTGCCAGAAACGCAAAACCGGCGCTATGTGCGCCGGTTTTTTTATCGCGAAAGAGTGAAGGGGCTTATTGCGCCTGCTCTACGTGTTGCTGATAGCGTTGCTGCCATTTGCTGGTCTCTGCTTCATCACCCTGGGCCTTCCAGAAGGCGCAGATGGTGTTGGCAAGTTCCGAAGCCATCGCGTGATCTCCGTCACGTCGGCTCATCAGATAATCTCCCAGCCAGCTTTGATATTGTTTCATTACCCGATCTCCTTATCTCATGTGCCCTTGAGGGTACCCACCTTGATGGGAGCCTGTCGGCTCATCCTGGGGGGAACATCATCAGGCATGATGGTGTAAAGTCACGACCCGGGCAGAGAGCCCGATGGGCAATCTGGCGGCGAACGTGACGTGAGATGTCAAAAAATGAGCGCCATTTTAGCACAAACTGACCAACTTGGGGAAATTGTCGCCATGGACTGTGACAGAACAGCCCCATCCCCTTGTTCCCAAAACAGAAAACCCGCCGTGATGGCGGGTTGATTTGCAGATAAATGTGGCAAAACAGCCTAGATCTTGGCGCTGGCCAGGTACTTTGCCATCTCTTCTGCGGGCACCATGCCACCGCCGGTGGCCCACACCAGATGGGTGGCCTGTGCCATGGTTGCGGCATCGCAACCACGCCCGGTGAGCCACTCGGGATTGGCTGCCACCCGCCACGGGCCGGCCATACCCGCCAGAGCAGAAGGTTCGAGTGTGATCTGTTCATCGCGCGCCAGCAGTCCCAGCAGGTCATACATCTCCTGATCGCTCAGGGTGTAGAAGCCATTGAGCAGTCGTTCCATGGCGCGGCCGACGAAGCCGGAGGCGCGACCTACCGCGAGGCCATCGGCTGCGGTGAGGTTATCGATGCCCAGATCCTGCACCGCAATGGCATCGTGCAATCCTGTGTGGACCCCCAGCAACATGCAGGGGGAGTGAGTGGGCTCGGCGAAGAAGCAGTGGACGTTGTCTCCGAACGCGAGCTTGAGACCAAAGGCCACCCCGCCCGGGCCGCCGCCTACGCCGCAGGGCAGGTAGACGAACAGCGGGTGGTCGGCATCCACCTTGATGCCCATCTGGTCGAACTGCTTTTTCACCCGCTCGCCCGCCACCGAGTAGCCGAGGAACAGGGTGCGGGAGTTCTCGTCATCGATAAAGAAGCAGTTGGGATCGCGCTCGGCCTCTTTGCGCCCCTGTTCCACCGCAACCCCGTAATCTTCGGCATATTCGACCACGATGGCGCCATGTTCACGCAGTTTGCGTTTTTTCCACTCCCGCGCGTCGGCCGACATGTGGACGGTGACGGTAAAGCCCAGCTTGGCGCTCATGATGCCGATGGACATGCCAAGGTTGCCGGTGGAGCCTACCGCGATGCTGTACTGGCTGAAGAACTGGCGGAACTCCTCGCTAAAGAGCTTGCGGTAGTCATCCTCTTCTCGCAGCAGACCGGCTTTGATGGCCAGCAGCTCGGCATGGGCCAGCACCTCGTAGATACCGCCACGGGCCTTGATGGAGCCTGAGATGGGCAGGTGACTGTCTTTTTTCAGCAGTAGTCGACCGGTGACCTCAACCCCGTAGCGCCGGTGGAGCGTAGCCTGCATCGCCGGAATAGCGGCGATCTCGGACTCCAGAATGCCGTTGCTGGTGCGGGTCTCGGGGAAGGCCTCGCACATGTAGGGGGCAAAGCGGGCCAAGCGGGCGGATGCGTCTGCCACATTGCTGCTATCGAGCCCCACATAGGGCAGACCGGCAGCCAGAGTGGTGGAGTTGGGGTTGAACCAGGTGACTGGCTCAAGCGCGATCAGGGATTGCACCAGTGGAAATTGCGCTGTGAGTTGTTGGACGTCGATGTTTTTCATAGTGTTCTCGGTCTTGTTACACGATATAGGAGAGCAGGAAAGTACCGGCCAGCGCCATCAGGGAGGCGACCAAGGTGGCGGTGGTGTAGTACTTGAGCGTTTCGTTCAGGGTGGCGCCGCAATACTGCTTGACCAGCCAGAACAGAGAGTCGGTCACCATGGTGCAGCCAATGGCGCCAGAGCCGATGGCCAGGGTCATGATCTCCGGGCTGATGTTCGGGTAGTGCACCATGATGGGGGAGACGATGGCGGTGGCGCCCATCATGGCGACGGTGGCGGAGCCCACGGCGGCGTGCAGCACGATGGCCACCAGCCAGGCCAGCAGAATCGGGTGCATATCCAGCTGGGAGAGGATAGTGGCCAGACTATCGCCCAGCCCGCTTGCCTTGAGCACGCCGTTGAAGGCGCCGCCCGCTCCGATAATGAGCAGGATATTGGCGATGGAGGAGAAGCACTCCTCGGTCTTGTTGAGCAGCCCTTCCATCTTCATCTGCTGGCGGATCCCCAGCACGTAGTAGGCGGTGAAGGCGGCGATAAACATGGCGGTGATGGGGTTGCCGATAAACTCCAGCAGGGTGTAGAGGTGGCTGGCGTGCTCCATATTGAGCTCGGCGACCGTCTTGGCCAGCATCAGCAGGATGGGCAGCAGCACGGTAAAGAGCGAGGCGCTTAAGGTCGGGAGAGTGGCCTCATCGCGCGCTTTGATGTCGGCAAAGGCTGCGGGCACCTCCTTGAACGGGAGCCGGTTACCCAGCAGTTTGAGGAACAGCGGGCCGCCCACCAGCGAGGCAAACAGCCCGACCGCGAGGCCATAGACGATGACGGAGCCGATGTCAGCCCCCAGCTGATTGGTGACGTAGAGGGCTGCCGGGTGCGGCGGCACTATGCAGTGCACGGCCATCAGGGCGGTGCAGAGCGGAATGGCCAGGGTCAGCAGCGAGGTTCTGGTCTTGCGGGCGATGGAGAAGGCGAGCGGGATCAGCAGCACTACCCCGACTTCGACAAACAGGGTGATGCCGCACACCAGACCCACCAGTACCATGATGACATCCGGCGAGAGCCAGCGGCATCTCTGCAGGGCGAGACCGATGCGCTCTGCTGCCCCTGACACCTCCATCATCTTGCCAAGTATGGTGCCAAGACCGATGATGGCGGCGAGAAAGCCTAGCGTGCCGCCAATGCCCGCTTCCATGGTGCTGACCATCTTGAGGGGCTCCATCCCCATCAGGGTGCCCACATAGAAGCTTGCCAGCAGCAGGGCAAGGAAAGGATGCACCTTGCCCTTCACTATGGTGACCACGATAAGAACGATGCTACTTAGCAAGGTAGCGATGACCCATACCTCTGAACTCATACTGCGCCTCGACATCTGTTGTGTGTGATTGTTTATGCGCTTATTGAATGAAAATGGGGCGGGGCTGACAAATGATGAAATCGACTACTTGGGTGATCTGAGGTGATGCAAAGGCGCTACATTGGTCACAATTTATCGAAATCAAACTCTTTGGGTCTTTTGGTTTCATCTTTAAGGAGGCCTGTGGGTGTATCATCGGTGGCCATTGCGAAGAGGGGGATGAATGTATAACGGGGATAATTACATATCGCGCAACAAGCTGCTGAGTGGCTACCAGCTGGCCAAGCTGCACACCTTCGAGGCGGCCGCCCGCCACGGCTCCTTTGCCATGGCTGCTGATGAATTGTCGCTGAGTCCCAGTGCCGTGAGTCACCGGATCAGCGCGCTGGAAGAGGAGCTGGGGTTCAAGCTCTTTGAGCGTTTTCACCGCAAGGTGATATTGACGGCAGATGGGCAGCGGGTGTTCTGGGCGCTCAAATCTTCGCTGGAGTTCATCAATCAGGAGATCCTGGAGATCAAGAATCAGGAGCTCTCCGGTACCCTGACCATCTATTCGCGTCCCTCCATCGCCCAGTGCTGGCTGGTGCCCAGGTTGGCGGATTTCTCCCGCCTGCATCCGCAGATCGAGCTCAATATCATCACCGGCAACGAGAACATCAACCTGCATGGTTATGGCATCGATTTGACCCTCTATTTCGATGAGAAGAGCCCGGAGCGGCTTGCCATCCACCCGCTGATGGATGAGTTCATGCTGCCGGTCTGCAGCCCGGAATATGCCGAGCAGCACGGGCTTGTCGGCAATCCCGCCAACTTGTCCTTGTGCCGTCTGCTTCATGATCGGCAGGCATGGGGATTTGACTCGGATACCGATGAATGGAGCAGTTGGGCTCGCCACGCCGGGGTCAGCCTCGAGGCATGCCAGCTGAGCATGGGTTTTGATCGCTCGGATCTCGCCATCATCGCCGCCATGAATCACGCCGGGATCGCCATGGGGCGCAAGAATCTGGTGAGCAAGCGACTGGCACGCAACGAGCTGGTGGCCCCTTTTGCCGGGCTGGAGATCAAGTGCGAGCAGCGTTATTACATGGCGACCCTGCCCAATCGGGCGTGTCCCAAGATCCAGGCCTTTATCGACTGGGCGCAGGAAATGGCTGCCGAGATGGAATGAACAGAGGCCGGTGCGCAAAAGCAAAATGAAGATGGTAAAGCGCGAGTGAACGAAGGTAGCGGTTTAACGTAGCGGGAAAATTGGGGGAGAGGGGTTGGCTGATGGTGGTTGGTCGCGAGTGGCCTTGCTGCCAACCGTGGCTGGCAGCAAGGGAGCAGTCAGGGTCAGGTGGTCTTTTCCAGATGGTTCTGGTAAATCTGCTGCCACTTGTCCAGTTCGTTTTCATCACCCTGCTGCTGCCAGAACTCGCAGATGGAACTCGCCATCTCGCATGCCATGGCGTGGTCACCGTCACGGCGACTCATCAGGTATTGCCCCAGCCAGCTTTGATACTGTTTCATTGCACGATCTCCTTATCTATTTAACCCTTGATACTGCAGCTGTGGGCCACCCGTCCGGCAGTGTTGCGCCACACTCCACTTTCGCCGCGCGCTGCTTGTTATCGCCTCGCTTGTTGTCAATCAGGACAGAGAGCGTATGAGAAAAAGGCGAAAGTGTTAAAAATTGGCCACCACCTTATCACAAAATGGTGTGATATGCAGGCTTTGGGGCCAATTGAGTTATAAGCGTGGGTTGTGTGTCCCGACATAGCGACAGGGATTGACGGAGAGTATCGGCACGCAACTTGTGCCGCAAGCAGGCGTTTGAGCGGCTACTGGGTCACCCGACGTGCCTGCCAGTAGCGACTGTTCCAGTAGACGTTGTCGAGGCGGGAGCGGATCACTCCCTTGCTGGTGGAGGCGTGAATAAACTCGCCGGCACCTGTGTAGACCCCCACATGGTATTGCTGCCAGCCGGTCTTGAAGAAGACCAGATCCCCGTGTTGCAGCCGGTAGCGATCCACCGGTTTGCCAATGCTGGCCTGAGATTCGGTGGTTCTTGGCAGGTTGAAGCCCAGCACCTGACTGTAGGCGAGCTGGGTGAAGGCGGAGCAGTCTAGCCCGGCGCGGCTGGCGCCGCCCATGCGGTAGGGAACACCGCGCCATTGTTGGTAGAAGCCATCAAAGGCACTGCTCTGCCGGGGGGCCGGAGGCGGCTCCGGCGTGCTGGAACAGGCGGCCAGCAGCAGAGTCAGCAGGGATAGCAGCAGCTTGCGATACATCGGGCTCTCTCCACGGACGGGTCTACCAAACGAGACATTTATCGAACGCCATATCCTGCCAAATCGTTCTGGCGGCAGGAGGGCACGCGACAACTTTTCCATCATAAACAGGGATCTGGCTCCAGACCTAGTCTCCGAGAGGAAAAATGTGGCGGGGAACTGAAAAACGCCAACCCGAGGGCTGGCGTTTGTTGTCACTCGTTGTGGCTGATCAGCGGTTTAAGCAGCTCGGCCAGTTTGTAGAAGGTCTGTACCCGAGTGGTGCTAGGGCGCCAGACCAGCCCAATCTCGCGATAGGAGGTCTCTCCCGGCAGCGGGATGGCCACCAGAGCGGAGTTGGCAAGAATGCCGGCATCGATGGCCATCTGCGGCAGGAAGGTGGTGCCAAGACCCGCTTCCACCATTTGTACCAGGGTGTGCAGGCTGGTGGCGGCGAACGGGTTGATCTTGCTCTTGTCCCGCAGGCGGCAGGCGCTCACTGCGTGCTCGGTGAGGCAGTGCTCCCGCTCTAGCAGGAAGATGCTCTGGTTGGGCAGCTCCTTGTAGTCGAACGGGGTATGCAGACCGGCTGCCATGCTGGCGGGCATCACCATGTGGAACGGATCCTGGCCGACGGTCTTGCAGTGAAATCCCCCGATCTCGATGGGCAGGGCGAGGATCAGCAAGTCGAGCTGACCCTGTTCCAGCTGCTTGAGCAGATTGCTGGTGGTGTCTTCACGCAGCAACAATTCGAGGTCAGGATAGGTTTTGCTGCACTCTTTCAGCAGCTTGCTCAACAGGAAGGGGGCGATGGTGGGAATGCAGCCAAGACGTACCGTCCCCTGCATCACGCCGCCCTGATGTTGCCCGAGCTCCATCAGATCCCGCGCATCGGAGAGCAAATTGCGAGCGCGCTCGACGATTTCCATGCCGACCGGGGTCATAATGAAGCTCTTGTGGTCCCGCTCCACCAGTTGCAGGTTCATCATGTCCTCCAGCGCCTGGATCCCGGTACTCAGGGTCGACTGGCTGACATGACAGGCCTTGGCGGCGCGGTTGAAGTTCTTGTGCTCATCGAGAGCGACCAGATATTGCAGCTGTTTGAGGCTGGGCCAACGTTGCATAGAAAAACCCGATTAATGCTATCTATTTAATTTGATTTAACTAATCTACCACCGGGTCTATAGTTTGTCGCTTGAATTAGATGGACTTGGCTCTAGGTAGCCCAATCCTCACCGGATTGTTCACTTCACATAAAGAGGAATTGAATATGGTATTGGTAGGCCGTCCCGCACCCGATTTTACCGCCGCAGCTGTTCTGGGTAATGGCGAGATCGTTGATTCATTCAACCTTTCATCCCACATCAAAGGCAAAGCTGCCGTTGTCTTCTTTTATCCGCTCGATTTCACCTTCGTCTGCCCGTCCGAGCTGATTGCCTTCGATCACCGTTATGAAGAGTTCCAGAAGCGTGGCGTGGAAGTGATCGGTGTTTCCATCGATTCCCAGTTCTCCCACAATGCATGGCGTAACACCAAAGTGGAAGATGGCGGTATCGGTCAGGTCAAGTACCCGCTGATCGCCGACGTGAAACACGAAATCTGCAAAGCCTATGACGTTGAGCATCCGGAAGCCGGTGTGGCGTTCCGTGGTTCCTTCCTGATCGACAAGAACGGTGTCGTTCGCCATCAGGTTGTCAACGATCTGCCGCTGGGCCGCAACATCGACGAGATGCTGCGCATGGTCGATGCCCTGCAATTCCACGAAGAGCACGGCGAAGTGTGCCCGGCTCAGTGGGAAAAAGGCAAAAAAGGTATGCAAGCCTCTCCGGACGGCGTTGCCAAGTACCTGTCCGAGAATGCTGACTCCCTGTAATCGGGTCGTACTCTCCTTGAAGAACCGGCGTCTTGGCGTCGGTTTTTTTTATACCTGTGAGTCATCTATCCCCCTGACATCACCGGTCACACTCTTCTCGCTCCTTCGCTCCTTCGCTCCTTCGCTCCTTCGCTCCTTCGTTATTCCAAGCTGCCGTTCGCTGGCGTACTCGTTGTTTCGAAATGAGGTGCTGATCCGAATGGCTGGGTGGGGGGATATGCCGACAGACAATTGTGTCTAGTCCTGAAATAGGTTTACACATTTTCAACTAGCATTTCTCTACTCAGAACCCCCTATGTACCGCATCGGGGGTTCTGTATTTCAACGCATGATGCGGCCGCTCCG
>NZ_JBGLRC010000018.1:0-78935 GCF_041402345.1 Aeromonas sp. S11(2024)
TTGAAAATCAAAAATTGTTTTGATGTTCGATGCTGTGAGTGCCCACACAGATTGCTTGATTCAAATTGTTAAAGAGCGTCACGCTTGTCGCGTTGAGGAGGCGCATATTACGCCTCTCACTTCGAAAGTCAAGCGATTGTTTTCGCTTTTCTTTCGGCGCCCACTTCGCTAGGAAGCTGGCTCATCAGTTCGGCGTGTTCCGCCGTGCTGGTAGGGGCGCATTATAGGGAGCCGCGCTGCGATGACAAGACTTTTTTTGAAGAAAATCACGAAAATTTCAAATTATTCAATTAGAAACAGCTTATTCAGTGTATATATACAATGTTATCCACAATCCGGTTATTTCACTCCCATTTTAGCGTCATTTATGTCGCCTTTAGTGACCTTGGGAATGCCATACTGGAGCCGATAACCTCTCCCGAGTGGTCCATGGTAGCGCCAATCAGGAAAGCTGGTTACCATGGAGGTGAATATAGTGTTGCACCTTTTTTGCTTTCATTTACAAAAGGTCTTTTAAGATGAATTTATCCAAGTTTCCCGTATATATGCAGGCCGCAATCCTTGCTCTGGTATTGGCAGTGGTTGGCTACCTGGTTGCCCAGGCCCTGCAGTTCTCTTTGAAAGCGGAAGTGATTTTTGCAGCAGGTCTGGCCATCGGCGGTTTCGTGGTACCGCTGTTCCTGAAGCGAACCCCGGCTAATGTCGCCGAGTCGATCGCCAATCAGGAGACTTGCACCTTATATGTAGGCAACCTGCCCTATCGCGCCAATGAGATTGCAGTGCGCGAATTGTTTGCCGAACAGGGCCAGGTCATTTCCGTGCGGTTGATGAAGGACAAGGCAACCGGCAAGCGCAGAGGTTTCGGTTTCGTGGAGATGCCCGCCGCCGATGCCGCCAAGGCGATTGCCGCTTTGAATGACAAAGAGTATCAGCAGCGCACCCTTAAGGTGCGTGAAGCAAATGACAAACGTGATAAAGAGGAAAGAGAAGGTAGCGAAACTGACGCCTAACCGCTCGTCAGTACTTCACCTCTTCCAGTGATGACAGCCCCCATGCTTGCAAGGGGGCTGTCAGTTTTTGGGCCTCCCCATCCAGCCGGGTACAGTAAGCCCTGGCAACCACCTCTTCTATATGTACAGGCTGCACGGTGGCATGCCCGCCATTGCTCAGCAACCAGCCCACCCGTTTGGCAACGGCACAGCCCGAGTCAACAAGCTGGCATTGCGGCATCAGTTGCCCAATCTCTTCATTAAGTAGCGGGAAGTGAGTGCAACCGAGCACCAGCGTATCCGGCTGCTCTTCCCCCTCCAGCCAGTCGGCCAATACCTCGCGCAGCAGCGCCATATTGACAGGTAGGCCCGCCAGCTTGTGTTCGGCTTCTATGACCAGCTCGGTGGTGCCCTTGAGCAGCACCCGCTTGCCGGGAGCAAACTGGGCGATCAGTTCATGGGTATAGTCGCGACTCACAGTGCCTGGCGTAGCCAGCAAACCGATACAACCGTTGCGAGTCTGTGCAGCGGCGGGCTTGATGGCTGGCACCACCCCCACCACGGGAATATCCAGTGCCTCACGCAAGGCCGGCAGCGCTATGGTGCTGGCCGTGTTGCAGGCAATCACCACCAGATCGATCTGATGACGGGCCACCATGGTGGTCACCAAGCGGGTGCAGGCAGCAATCAGGGCAGGCTCGCTCAATTCACCATAGGGGAAGTTGGCGTTGTCGAAGCAGTAGAAATAGTTGTGTGCCGGCAGAACGCGGCGGATTTCGCGGTAGATGGTCAGGCCACCCATACCGGAATCAAACACGAGAATATTGGCCACTTGAGCTCCCCTTTGGTGCAAGGCGGCGATCATACTCCCGCCTGCCGCCAATAGAAAAGGCCCTGCCAATGGCAGGGCCCGGGTTTTTCAAGGATGAACCGAATAAAGCATCAGAAGCGGTAGTCGGCAGTCACTTTGAACTCGGTACCCGGCGATGCGTAACCATAAGCGGGGGCGTAATCACGATCGAACACGTTATCGATACGTCCACCCAAGGTAAATTGCTGAGTCAACTCGTAACTGGCAGCCAGGTTCAACAGCGTATAGGCACTGAGTTCCACCCGCTGGCTAGTCGCCCAGTTGTTGTCATAGCGCTTGCCGACATAGAGCAGCTCAGCAGTCAGTGTTGCTGCATCGAATCGGGTATCTGCAATCCAGCTGCCTTTATGCTCAGCTCTACGCAACAACTGCAAATCCTGGTTACCCGTATCTTTGGCTCGGGTGTAGTCGTAACTTAGACGATGATGCACTGGTCCGGTGTCGATGCCGAACTCCGTTTCCACCCCTTTGATATCTGCAGTGGTATTTTTGGGATTACAGGTGTTGCTCATGCTGGTCAGGCAATAAATCAGATTGTCGATGCGGTTACGATACAGATTCACAGACCAATCCCATACCGAATAGCGACCTGACAGACCCAACTCCAGGTTTTTGCTCTCTTCCGGCTTGAGTGTCGGATTCTCAAACCCAGGATAATAGAGCTGGTTGAAGGTCGGCGCTTTGAAGCCAGTACCGTAGCTCAGCCGGACATTATGGTTCTCATCGATATCCAGCCCGCTGGCGGCAGACCAGGTGTTGTGACGACCATATTGCTGGTTGTCATCGGTACGACCTGACAGCTCCCACAGCAGCGCCTGCCAACGGTAGCTCCCTACGGCAAACAGACCGGTATTGTCGCGGTCGGGGGCATTGAAAGCTTTATTAGACCCTCGAGAATCTGACTTCATCTCTTCACGCTGCCAATCTGCACCGCCTGTCAGGCTGACCCCTTCAATACCACTCCAGCTATTGATCCAGGATAAGCGTGTCAAACCTGTATGAATGGGCTGGCCAGTCTCTTCCCCATTACTCTCCAGCCAGTTCTTAAGCTTGTTCTCACCGTAACTGGCTTCAAATCGACTGATCAGATCCTTACTCTGGAACTTAAGACCACCGTCATATTGGAAAGCCTGAACCCGACTTTGATCTGATGATGGAACGCCGGGCGCAAGCCAGTCTTCACCACCATCTATATCAGTAAGGTTGTTATAACCCTGCGCGTTAATGTCGGTACTCCAAGCATCATTGAAACGGTGATTCAGACCAATCTGGCCATTCAAACCAGCAAACCCATCCCGATCAGGCTGTATAGGGGTAGAGCCATCTTGCGCCTTAATATCAAAACCGTCGGTACGCTCGTAGCCGATCAGCATGTTCATATCGGTTTTTTGGCCCAATGACTGAACCGTTCTGAGCTCGCCTTGGCCATAACCATTGCTGCCAGCGCCGCCCTTCAAATGTGTCTCGCTGCCATTCTTGGCGGATGTTTTGGTGATGAGGTTGATAACACCGCCAATGGCATCGGAACCATACACTGCCGCTCGTGGGCCACGGATATACTCGATGCGCTCGATATTGCCGAGCGGGATTTGGCTGAGATCGGGCGTGCCCGCCACCATGGCGGCAATCGGGCGACCATTCATCAAGACCAGAGAGTGGTTGGAGTTGGTTCCACGGACAAACAGGCTGCTGATGTGCCCTCGGCCTCCCAGAGTCGCCATCTGCACGCCGGGCAGGGTTTTCAGCAAATCAGGCAAACTCTGCACCTGACGAGATTCGATCTCGGCGCGATCGATCACCACAACAGGCGCCAGCACCGAGCTGACCGGTTGTTCCACACGATTGGCAGTAATCACCAGTGTTGGATTGATGGGGATGGTAGTTTGGGCAAACGCCGCCGTCGGCAACAGGGCAGCCGCCAGAAATTTCTTCGACATGAGAGATCCTTAAGTTCGCGTAAGTATCTACTTCGTGGCCGGTTTCTCTCGGCCCGAAATACGAACTCTGGCAGGTCTTCGGGCTCGGGGGCTGATAGCCTACGGCGACGGCTTCCCGCCTGATGGCAGTGCCCTGATGTCGCTTCGTTCCCCCTTACCGCTGCGCGCCAGCTCCGGATTTTCACCGGATTCCCTATTAAGCATGATGCGCCAAAGCGGGAGGATTATAGGCAGAGCCAAGCTGGATGTATAGCCATCCAGATTTCTATTTATTGCCCACCAGCGCCGCCAGCCGCTGCTGGGCCCCCTCCATCACCGCCTGTACCCCGGGATGAGAAAGATGGCGCCCTGCCGAGACCAGATAATAAGAGAGGGTAACGTCGGTGAGGGTCGCAATCCGCTCCACTCCGTAGAGGCGACCAATCTCGTCAGCCATCGCCAGCGGCGCCGGGAAGATCCCCATCCCCGCCTTGCCGAACGACTTCATCAGGGTAGAGTCATCAAACTGCCCCACCAGATGGGGATGAATGCCCTGCTGGCGATACCAGGCCAACAGCCGATCGTGGGTGGCCGATTTCTCTCCGGGGATCAGAAACGGCAAACCCTCCAGCGAGGCGGGAAAGCCGTCCCGCGCCCGCGCCGCCAGCTCGGGGCTGGCAAAGAGCGCCAGCGGGCTGCGCCCCAGCTCGTGGTTGTAGCCACGTACACCACTGTCGGGAGGAAGCGGGCGATCGATCAGCACCATATCCAGCTTGTGACGGGCCAGTTCGCTGAACAGCTGCTCGGCTCGCTCCTCGTGACACACCAGCCGCAGCGGCGTCGCCAGCGCCATGGCGGGGGCCAGCAGCTCGAACGCCAGAGTACGGGGTACCGAATCGGCGATCCCCACCTGCATTGTCAACTCTTGACTGGCGTGGCGCAGGGTGTGCTCCAGCTCGGCGCCGAGCGAGAAAATCGCCCCCGCCTGCTCCTGCGCCTGCCGTCCGGCAGCGGTCAGCACCAGACGCCGCCCCACCCGGTTGAACAGCGCCACCCCGAGTGACTGCTCCAGCTCGGCGACCTGACCGCTGATGGTCTGCGGCGTTAAGTGCAGCTGTTCGGCGGCCTGCGTCACGCTGCCGCAGCGCGCCACATGCCAGAAGTAGTAGAGCTGTTTGTAGTTGAGCATGCCGTCCCCAATCAGTTTTTACCGAACAACCATCAGCGAGAATCTGATTTTATCGAAACATTGCGGGCTCTAGCATGCAACCATTATCTGAACTGCCCTGCGAACCATCATGCTGGACGTTGTTGTACTCTTCTTTCTGTTTGGTCTGCTGGCCGGTCTGGTGCGCTCCGAGCTCAAGCTGCCGCCCGCCCTTTACGACACTCTCTCCCTCTTTTTGCTGCTGGCCATCGGCCTCAAGGGCGGCGTCGGTCTAGCCCAACAATCCCTGCAACCTCTGCTGCCACAACTGGCGCTGGTGATCCTGCTCGGCGTGGTGCAGACCCTGCTCGGCTTTGCCGTGCTGCGCCTCAAGATGAACCGGGTCGATGCCGCCGCTACCGCCGCCCACTATGGTTCGGTCAGCGTCGCCACCTTTGCGGTCGGGGTGAACTGGCTCACCGAGCGGGGCATCAGCTTTGAATCCCAGCTCTCCATCTTCCTCGCGGTGATGGAGATCCCGGCCATTCTGGTGGGCATAGTGCTCGCCCGCGGCATCAGTCGCGAGACTCGCTGGCGCATGCTGGCCCACGAGACCTTCCTCGGCAAAGGGGTAACTCTGCTGCTGGGCGGCATGGCCATCGGCTATCTGGCCGGACCGGATGGAATTGCTCCGCTCAAGCCGCTGTTTGTCGACCTGTTCAAGGGGGCGCTGGCGCTGTTCCTGCTTGAGATGGGCCTGATCGTCGCCCGTCAGTGTCAGGATCTGCGCCGCCACGGCCTATTCCTGCTCGGCTTCGCCCTGTTGATGCCGCTCGCCTCGGCGGGACTGGGTTTGGCGGCTGGCCAGCTGATGGGGCTATCTCTCGGCGGCCTGACCCTGCTGGCTACCCTGGCGGCCAGCGCCTCCTATATTGCCGTGCCGGCTACCATGCGCATCGCCGTGCCTCAGGCCAACCCGGGGCTGTCCCTCAGCGCCGTGCTGGGGGTCACCTTCCCGTTCAACATCATGCTGGGGATCCCGCTCTACCACAGCTGGGCCCGCCACTTCACGGAGTAGCCACATGCAGACCGAGACCCGCACCCTGCTGACCGTCATCACGGAAGCCAATCTGGAGCCGACCCTGCTGCGCACCCTCACCCGCGAGGGGCTGCGCGGCTACACCATCACAGATGCCCGCGGTCGTGGCGATCATGGTGAGCGCAACGCCAGCTGGAGCGAGAGCGGCAACATCCGGCTGGAGGCGATCTGCAGCCGGGAGCAGGCGGAGCGGCTGCTGGCCCACCTGCAGAGTCGTTACTACCCCGATTACGCCATGATCGCCTTTCTGCAACCGGTCGAAATCGTGCGACCCGAGAAATTCTGAGCCAGCTTGCCGGCTCTTTTTGTTTACCAAAAGCAAACGTTTGACAACAAGGAGCCAATACACATGAACACCCCTCCCCTGATCGGCCTGGTAATGGGCTCCGACTCTGACTGGCCCGTGCTGCAGGCCGCCGCCCGCATCCTCAAGGAGCACGGCGTGCCCTACGAGGCGCAGGTAGTCTCGGCCCATCGCACCCCGGATCTGCTGTTCGAGTATGCCGCCACTGCCCGCGAGCGCGGACTGCGCGCCATCATCGCCGGGGCCGGTGGCGCTGCCCATCTGCCGGGCATGGTCGCCGCCAAGACCACGCTGCCGGTGCTGGGGGTGCCCATCCCCTCCCGTCATCTCAAGGGAATGGACTCGCTACTCTCCATCGTGCAGATGCCCAAGGGGGTACCGGTCGCCACCTTCGCCATCGGCGAGGCGGGGGCTGCCAACGCCGCCCTGTTCGCGGTCTCCCTGCTCTCGGTCGCCCTGGATGACGACGCCCCCCGCTACCGGCAGCAGCTCGACGACTTCCGCACCCACGAGCGAGATCGGGTGCTGGCGCTGCAACTGGAGGAGCCGACATGATCCTGCCCCCCGCCACCCTCGGCATGCTCGGCGGCGGTCAGCTTGGCCGCTACTTTGTGATGGCCGCCCACCGCCTCGGCTACAAGGTGGTGGTGCTGGATCCCGACCCGGCCAGCATCGCCGGTGCCGCCGCCGATCACCATATTGTCGCCCCCTATGACGACCAGACCGCTCTGCACGAACTAGCCAGCCGCTGCGAGGCCATCAGCTGCGAGTTCGAGAACGTGCCCGCCGCCACCCTCTCCCTGCTCGAAAAACACAAGCCGGTACGCCCGGCCGCCAGCGCGGTGCGGGCCTGTCAGGATCGCCGTGAAGAGAAAGCCTTTCTGCGCGGGGCCAACATCCCGATCGCCCACTATCTGGCGCTACTGCCGGAAGAGCCTATCCCCGCACAGGCCAGCGAACTCTTGCCCGCCATTCTCAAGACGGCCCGCGAAGGGTACGACGGCAAGGGGCAGTGGCAAGTGAATAATCTGAATGAGCTGGCGAGCGCGCTGGCAGCCAGTGGCGTGCCCTGCGTGTTGGAGCAACGGCTGGCGCTGGAGGGGGAGTTTGCCCTGACCCTGGCCCGCAGTCCGAGCGGCGCCATCAGCGCCCTGCCGCTGGTACAGAACTGGCACAGCGGCGGCATCCTCGATCAGACTCGCTCCCCGGCCAATGTGCCGGTGCTGGAGAGCGAAGCCAAAGCAATAGCCGAGCGGCTGATCGCGGCCCTCGATTACGTGGGGGTGCTGACGGTGGAGTTCTTTCTGGTGGAAGGCCGACTGCTGGTCAACGAGCTGGCGCCCCGTCCCCACAACTCGGGTCACCCCAGCCTCGACAACGCCGCATGCAGCCAGTTCGAGTTGCAGGTGCGGGCCCTGTGCGATCTGCCGCTGCCGGAGCAGATCGCCGTGCGTCCCGCCCTGTTAATCAACCTGCTGGGGGATCTCTGGCAAAACGGCACGCCAGACTGGGCCGCCCTGCTGACGCTGCCCGTCCTGCATCTGCACCTCTATGGCAAGGGCGAACCCCGCCCCGGCCGCAAGATGGGCCATATCACGGTAACCGGTGATGAGTGGTCAACGGTGGAAGAGAGCTGCCGTCAGGCCCGCCAGCTGCTGGGGCTAGCGCCACGCTGATCGAGCATCGGAAATACAAAGACCCGGGCATGGCCCGGGTCTCTGTTTTTGCTTGCTATGGCAGGGAGACTTATCAGGCCCGCTCCACCGCTACCGGTGCCGGCAGGCGAATGGTGAGGGAGAGCACCAGCGCCACCACCAACAACACCAGGATCAGGTGGAAGGTCGCCATAAAGCCACCAAACAGGGAAGCCACAATGGAGCCGATGATGCTGCCCAGACCAAAGCCCAGATAGATGACGCCGTAGTTCTTGGTCAGGTTGTTGAGACCGAAGAAGTCGCTCACCAGCGAGGGGTAGACGGTGATGGTGCCGCCGAAACTGAAGGCCACACAGGCAACCGCCACAAAGAAGAGGTTGGCATTGAGCGGCACGAACAGCAGCAGCGCCATGCCCGCCAGGGTAATCAGCTGGGCGATGGTGATAACCCGGATGCGGGACATCTTGTCGGAGAGGATACCCAGCACCAGACGGCCGCCCAGGTTGGCCATGGCGATGATGGCGACGGCATTGGCAGCGACTACAGCAGGCAGACCCACCATCTTCTCGCCGATATCCTTGGCCACGCCGATGACGTAGAGGCCGCTCATGCAGGCGGTGAGGAACATCAGCGCCAGCATCCAGTACTGCGGCTTGCGCATCGCCTCGGCCAGGGTGAAGTCACGGCTCTCGCTCTGCTGCACGGAGGCGGCCTGCTTGGGCGCATCCTTCATCAGCATACCGCCCACCAGCACCATGGACATCGCAATCAAGCCCCACAACTGGAAGGTGGTCTCAAGGCCGGAGCTGGAGAGCAGCAGCAGGTTGATATATTTGAAACCGAGACTGCCGAGACCATAGGCACCGATGGAGCAGGCGGAGATGAGCCCCTTGCGCTCCGGGAACCACTTCACGCAGTTGGAGAGGGTCATCAGGTAGCCGGTACCGTCGGCAAAACCGACCAGAATGCCTGCGCAGAGGTAGAGCATCGCCAGATTGCTGGCATGGGCGGTGAGGAAGAAGCCGATGCCGAGCAGCACACCGGCGCCCAGGGTCACGTTGCGCACCCCGAACCGCTCCTGCAGCTTGCCCGCCATGGAGGAGGCGACTGCCAGCGACAGGCTGAGCAGGCCGAAGGCGAAAGCCACCTGACTCACCGGCTCGTCCAGCTTGTCGGAGAGCTGGGCGTTGAACAGGCTCCAGGTGTAGACAGAACCCAGTGCGAACTGGGTGATGATGGTACCGATCAGTGTCAGGTACCGGGTGCGGTTCATCTCTTTGGTCATGATGCGTCTCGGTCGATGGCCTTAAGGAAATTGAGGCCACTATAGGCAAGACGCAGTTCGCGCCGATCGATTAAGGCATGAAATGCAGATCGGCGGGAATGAATGACAATCAGAGCCGCATCAGCTGACGGAACGCCTTGATGTTGCTGCGACTGACCGGTACCTCGAACGGCAGATCATGGAGCCGGATGAGATAGGTGCTGTTAAACCAGGGGACTATTTCGCGGATCTTGTTGATGTTGACGCAGTAGGAGCGGTGGCAACGGAAGAACCCCTCGGCAGGTAGCCGGCTGACAAACTCGCTGATGGTCATGGTCATCACGTAGCGATCATCGCGGGTATAGACATAGGTGAGCTTCTCGTCGGCTTCCGCGTAGTAGATCTGCTCGCAGGGGGTGACGATGATGCGCTCCCCCTTCACCAGATTGACGGTGCGATTGTGGGGGCTGCTCCCCTCGCCGCTCGCCTCCCCCGTGGTGGCTGGTTGCGACTTGCCCGCATGCTCGAGCTTTTGCAGCAGATTGATGATGCGCGGCTCGTTGTAAGGCTTGAGGATGTAGTCGAACGCCTCCAGCTCGAACGCCTCCACCGCAAATTCCTTGTAGGCGGTGACGAAGACAATGTGGGGCGGATGACTCGACTTGTGCAGGTTCTTGGCCAGCAGCAAGCCGTCGATGGAGGGGATCTGGATATCCAGAAACACCACGTCCACCTCGTGATCCTGCAGGTATTTGAACGCCTCCAGCCCATCCTCAAAGCTCGCCACTATCTCGATCTGGCTGTGCTGATTCACCAGATAGATGAGCTCTTCGCGAGCCAGATATTCATCTTCGACAATAATGGCTTTCAGCATGACAACACCTCTCGCGGCACACACTTATCCTCAACCATGATGGCACTCAGCATGGCATCGACTCCTGATCCGGCAGATAGAAACTCACCTCGGTACCCGGCTCCAGCCGCTTGAGGTGCAGGCCGTCGCCATAGAGCAGCTTGACCCGCTGATGCACGTTCATCAGGCCGATGCTGCGGCTCTCCACCCGACCGGCGGCTACCCCGTCGATCACTGCCTGACTGATGCCGTAACCGGTATCCCGCACCGATACCCGGATGCCGCCCGCCAGCTGCTTCACCTCGATGGTGACCCGACCCGGCGCGCTGCGGGGCTGGATGCCGTGCAGGATGGCGTTTTCCACCAGCGGCTGCAACAGCAGGCTCGGTACCTGAATGTGCACATCGTCCACCTCGAATACCACCTCCAGCTTGTCGCCGAAGCGGGCCTGCTCGATGGCCACGTAGTCGCGCACCTGCTGCAGCTCCTCCTGAATGTCGATGAGCTCATCCCCCTTGTTGAGGTTGTAGCGCAGGTAGTCCGCCAGATTGGCAATCAGCTGACGCGCCTGCTGGGGCCGGATGCGGATCAGCGACGAGATGGCGTTGAGGGCATTGAACAGGAAGTGCGGGTTGATCTTGCTCTGCAGCGCGGTGAACTCCGCCTTGCGAGTCATCTCCTTGAGCTGCTCGATGCGCGACACCTCCATCTGGGTGGAGATGAGCTGGGAGAGGCCGACCGCCATCTCCCGCAGCGAACTGGTGATGCTGTGGGTGCGGCGGTAGTAGATCTTGAGGGTGCCGCTCACCGCGCCGTTTTCTCGCAGCGGAATAATGATGACCGAGTGGAAATCGGAGAGGTGATACTGGCGCAAATCGTTGTTGATGATGATCTGGTCGAGCAGCACCGCCTGCTGGGTCATGCCGCTGATGGCGTGGTGCTCGTCCAGCTCGTAGTAATCCTTGCCCACCCCGACATAAGCCAGCACGTCATGGGTATCTGTGATGGCCACCGCATCGGCGCTGATGTCGCGCCGGATCACATCGCACACCTGACTGAGGGAGTGGCGATCGATGTTCTGGAAGAAGGGCAGCGTCTTGTTGGCGATATCGAGCGCCAGCTTGGCCTGCTTGGCGGCAATCAGCTCCTTCTCGTCATCCAGATCCTGCACCAGCTTGATGATGAGGCCGATGCAGAGCGCCCCGGCGATCATCGGATAGGCGATATGGTTAACGATCTCCACCCCGACTTCGTGGGGCTCGGTCAACAGCCAGATGAGCATCATGGTGAGCCCTTCGCAGAGCATCCCCGCCAGAATACCGTAGAGCCAGAGCCGTGACTTGCGACAGCGCAGGTGCAGCCAGGTGGCGAGCAGACCGGCGATGATGCTGGCGATAAGGCAAGGGATGGAGGTGTGGCCATCCATGTCGATGAGATAGCGGTGCAGACCGGAGATGACCCCGGCCGGAATGCCGACCCAGGGGCCGAACAGGATGCCGCCGGAGATAATGGCAATGATCCGCACGTTGATCAGCGCCCCCTCTACCGGAATGCCGGTGTAGGTACTGAACACCGCAAACAGGCCGAAGATGGAGGCTACCAGCACCAGCTCCGCCGGGGTGTGATCCCGCTTCTGGAACAGCCGCTGGAACGGCCGGGTGCGGGTCAGGAAGAAGAGGGTCATCAGCATCAGCGCCGCCCGTTCGAACACCGCCAACAACATCATCTGATTCTCAAGCATCTGCGCCCCCTTGCGGCAATCCGATCGATCACCATAACCCCGACCAATAAATCGGGGCCGGATAAACCAGCCCCTGTGACATCAACAGTACTGACCGGCCACCCAGCCGGAGGACCAGGCCCACTGGAAGTTGTAGCCACCCAGCCAGCCTGTCACATCCACCACTTCGCCGATGAAGTAGAGGCCCGGTACCTTGCGCGCTTCCATGGTCTTGGAGGAGAGCTCGTTGGTATCGACGCCGCCCAGGGTCACTTCGGCGGTGCGATACCCCTCGGTGCCGTTGGGCAGGATCTGCCAGTCACCCAGCAGGTTGGCGATCGCCTCAAGTTCCCGCTCGTTGTACTGACGCATCGGCTTGCTGACCAGCTGGCCCAGCTCCACCAGCTTGTCGACGAAACGCTTGGGCAGCTCGCGCCCAAGCACGGTTTTCAGCTCCTGCGCGGGGTGCGCCTGCGCCCACTCGCGCAGGGCGGCCGGAATATCCAGCTCCGGCAGCAGGTTGATGTGGATCTTCTCGCCGGCGTGCCAGTAGGAGGAGATCTGCAGGATGACGGGGCCGGAGAGGCCGCGATGGGTGAACAGCATCGCCTCCTTGAAGCGGGTGCCATCCTCGGCGGTCACCGCTACCGGCAGGCTGATGCCCGCCAGATCGGCGAACGCCTCTTTCTCGGCCTGATGGAGGGTAAAGGGCACCAGTCCGGCGCGGGTCGGCAGCACCTTGAGACCGAACTGCTCCGCCAGCTTGAAGCCATAAGGGGTAGCACCCAGCTTGGGCATGGAGAGACCGCCGGTCGCCACCACCAGCGAGTGGCAGCCGATCTCACCCTTGCTGGTGGTCAGCACAAAGCCTTCGTCCTGCTTGCTGACGGTGAGGATCTCGGTCTGGAACTGCAGGGTCACCCCGGCCCAGTCACACTCGGTGAGCAGCACATCGACGATATCCTTGGCGCTCTCGAGACAGAACAGCTGCCCCAAAGTGCGCTCGTGATAGTTGACCCCGTGGCGATCCACCAGATCGATAAAGTCCTGCTGGGTGTAGCGGGCCAGCGCCGACTTGCTGAAGTGGGGATTCTCCGACAGGTAGGCGTGAGCGCCTGCCTGATGGTTCGTGAAGTTGCAGCGGCCACCGCCACTGATGAGGATCTTGCGGCCCGGCTTCTTGGCATTGTCGAGCACCAGCACGGAGCGGCCCCGATAGCCCGCCTGCGCCGCACACATCAATCCGGCCGCACCGGCCCCGATCACCACCACATCGACCTGCTTCATCATCACTCACTTATCAAAATAGAAACGGCACCTGGCCTGAACCGTGATTGCCTCTGGCGGAACAGAACCATAGTGACTGCCCACCAGAATAAACAACGGCCCTTAAAAGGGCCGTTATTGTACTGGCTGAACACTAAGTGTCCACGACTATCAGGCGTTGCTGTCCATGATGCTGGCAGGGGCGCCCTTGGCCAGTTCGGCCAGCTCCTTGTCGATGAAGTAGAGGCCTTTGCCATCTTCACCCACCAGACCCAGACGGTCGACGATGCTCTTGAACAGCTTCTCCTCTTCATGCTGCTCGGCCACATACCACTGCAGGAAGTTGAAGGTGGAGTAGTCCTGGGTGGTGAAGGCTACGTGGGCCAAACCATTGATGCACTTGGTGATGTGGTACTCGTGCTCCAGGGTGGTACGGAACACGTCGCCCAGCGACTTGAACTCGTGGGGAGGGGCATCGATGGCGCCCAGCTTGGGCATGGCGCCAGTCTCGCTCACATAGGTGAACAGACGCTCCATGTGCTGGCGCTCCTCGACTGCGTGCTGGCGCAGGAAGGTCGCCGCCCCTTCAAAGCCCTTGTCTTCGCACCAGGCGCTCATCTGCAGATAGAGATTGGAGGAGTAGAACTCCAGGTTAATCTGCTCGTTCAACTTCTCGATCATGGCTTGGGCCAGCATCTTGTTTCTCCTCAGTGATTTGGTATCGATTGTCGCCACACTCCCGCCGCGAATCAACCCGCCAACGAGAGGGAGATCCCGTTTCTTTCAGCTCAGGGGGTCAGCTCGCCAAGGGAGGCGACATCCACCGGCGCAGCATAATCGACGCCCGGCAGCTCGAAGCCGTTGAGCTGCATGAAATCCTGCCGCAGCCCGGCAAAGTCCCCCAGCCCGTGGAAATTGTCCGGCGTCACCTTGGGCCAGAGCGCCGAAACGGCGGCCTGAATGGCCGGGTCGAGCTCGTGGTCATCCATCCGGATCAGCCGGTTACCATCGGCCACCACCCCATTGGGCCCGTACATCTTGGCTGCAAACAGCCGCTGCATCTGCTCGATACAGCCTTCGTGTACACCGCGCTCCTTCATCACCCCCATCAGCAGGCCCAGATAGACCGGCAACACCGGAATATAGGCGCTCGCCTTGGTTACCAGCGCCTTGCAGACTGACACCCAGGCATGGCCACCAATCTCGGCCAGCTGCAGGTTGATGGTCTCGGCGGTGGCGTGCAGATGCTCCTTGGCATAACCGATGGTACCATCCCGATAGAGGGGATAGGTGGATTCGGGGCCGATGTAGGAGTAGGCCACGGTTTGCGCACCGGGGGCGAGACAACCGGCCTGCTGCAACGCCTGCATCCAGAGCTGCCAATCCTCGCCGCCCATCACGGTGACGGTATCGCGGATCTCCTCCGGCGTGGCAGGTGCCAGCGATTGCTGCACCAGAATATCGCGCTCCAAATCCAGCCCCCAACCGCTGAACGGCTGGCCTGTTGTCTTGAGCACGGAGCGCACTTGCGTGCCGTCGGGCAGCACCCGGATACCGCTCGCGAGCGAATAGATCACCAGATCTACCTGCCCCAGCTGCTGACGGATGGTATCGATGGCCTGCTGGCGCATCCCGTCGGAGAAGGCATCACCGATCAGGTTGATGGCGATACGCCCCTCCTGCTCCGCCTCCTTGCGAAACCAGATGTTGTTGTACCAGCCGGCGCTGCCCAATCCTTTGTCGGAAGGGCCGCGCTCAAACGAGATGCCGATGGTGTCGGCACCGGCACCAAAGGCGAGCGCAATGCGCGACGCCAGCCCGAAACCGGAGGAGGCCCCCAGCACCAGCACCCGCTTGGGGCCGTTGAACGGGCCAGCGGCCTTGATACGTTCGATCTGCTGCTGCACGGCGGCGCGACAGCCGATGGGGTGACAGTTACGGGCAACACAACCTTGAATCTGGGGATGAATGATCATGGGAAGGCCTCCAAAGAAACTGGCTACAGCATAACCAAATCGAAGGAGATTAACTTGATGCCGGATCGCTATCAGTCAGAAAAGCCGCGGGAATTGAGGCAGAAAAACAAAAGGGAGCACGTGGCTCCCCAAAGCGGTATTCAGATGCTTTTTGTTGTTTTGTGTTCATTGCGAAGCACGGGCCCATCCTATGCCTCTCCCCCCTGATCGGCAAGCCGAGGGGTGTGACCGGCGTCAAACTCCTGTTTAATTTATAGGCAAATAGTGGTTAATAACTGAGTGGCGGACCCTGTGTCACACGTCATTAAACTCATTTAAATCCCAAAACTGTGCCTGAGGCACCATTTTAGTTTCAGCAGAGATTGGTATAGTGGGCTGAAGGATCGGTAAGGAGAACCCCCATGAGTGGAACAACCTATTACAAGCATATTCTGGCCGCGATCGACCTCTCTGAAGATAACCGCAAGGTGATCGACAAGGCGGTGGACAGAGCCCGCTCCAACGGCGCCAAGCTGTCGGTTATCCATGTCGATGTGGACCTCAAGGATCTCTACACCGAGATGATCGATATCGACATCGACAACGTGCAGGATCAGGTGATCGCCGAAGCGAAAGAGAAGCTGGAGGCATTTCTGGCCTCGGTGGGCTATCCCATCGAGAAGAAGCTGGTGATCTGCGGCGATCTGAGCGAGCGGGTCAATCAGGCGGTCAAGGAGTACGAGATCGATCTGCTGGTGTGCGGCCATCGCCAGAGCTTCTGGAGCCTGCTCACCTCCAGCGCCCGTCAGCTGATGAATACGGTGCCCTGCGATCTGCTGGTCGTCCCCTTGCAGAAGTAATGAAACCGGCGTAGTTTGATTTGCCATGAATATGACCGCATTCAATCACAACTACTGGTGGTGCTGCTCCTAAACAGGCGGCACCGCGTTTCTATTGTAAATTTCCCAAAGAAAACACCGTGACCGCCGAGAGGCGGTCAACTGTTTTTATCCCTTTGTCGCCTCCCGGCTCACCCAACTGGAGAGAGTGACATGCACAACCCCGTAATCCTGACTGGCGATCGTCCCACCGGCAAACTGCACATCGGCCACTATGTCGGTTCCCTGCGCCAGCGCGTCGAAGCCCAGCACCACTACCGTCAATTCGTGATGATCGCCGATCTGCAGGCGTTGACCGACAACGGCCACAACCCGGCCAAGGTGACCGACAACGTGCTGGAGGTGATGGCTGACTATCTGGCGGTCGGTCTCGACCCGGCCAAGACCACCTTCTGTTTGCAGAGCGCCCTGCCCGCCCTCGCCGAACTCACCTGCTACTACCTCAATCTGGTCAGCGTCGCCCGGCTGGAGCGCAACCCCACCGTCAAGGCGGAGATCCAGCAAAAAGGGTTTGAACGAACGCTGCCGGCCGGATTTCTGGTTTATCCAGTCAGTCAGGCCGCCGACATCACCGCCTTTCGCGCCAGCCATGTGCCGGTCGGGGAGGATCAGCTGCCGATGCTGGAGCAGACCAACGAGATCGTCCGCCGCTTCAACTCTCTGGTAGGCAAAGAGGTGCTGACCGAATGCCAGCCGATCCTGAGCGACACCGGCCGCCTGCCCGGCATCGACGGCAAGGCCAAGATGTCCAAATCCCTCGGCAACACCATAGAGCTCGGCATGTCGGCGGAAGAGGTCAAGCAGGCGGTGTTCGCCATGTATACCGACCCCAACCACCTCAAGGTGAGCGATCCGGGCCAGGTGGAGGGAAATACGGTGTTCGCCTATCTCGATGCTTTTCACCCCGACAAGGCGCTGGTCGCCGAGATGAAGGCCCACTACCGGCGCGGCGGACTGGGGGACATGCGCTGCAAGCAGGTGCTGAACGACTGCCTGCAGACCCTGCTCGCTCCGATGCGGGAGCGCCGGGCCGCGGCCATCGCCGACAAGAAGATGCTGCTGGAGCTGCTCTATCAGGGCACCGAGCAGGCCCGCATCATCACCGATGAGGTATTGGCGGAGGTGAAAAGCGCCATGGGGCTCGACTACTTCGCCAGCATCCGCTGAGCGGGGGTCCCGAGCGCATCGTCGCCGTAGAGGTCGAACACCAGCTGGTGCAGCAGGCTCTTGAACCAGCCGATCGCCTCGTCATGGGCGGTCAGCGGGTGCCCCGCCATCAGGTAGACGATGGGGATGGCGGGGTCGAGTTGATGCATCCGCAGCGGGTAGTAGCGGCAGAAGTGGCGCCCGATCATCTCGGGCACCACCACCAGATAGCGGCCGGTCGCCATCAGCGGCGGCACCGCCATAAAGCTCGGTAACCTGACCCCCAGCTCCCGCTCCACCCCGAAGCGGGCCAGCCAGAGCTCCACCATCGCCTGACTGTGGCCCCAGCTGGAAGTGTGGATGTGGGGACGGCTCACCAGCTCGACCGGGGTCAGCACATCGGGCAACTCGCTGCCGAGCGGCGACAGGCAGACCAACGGGTTGTTGAACCACTCCTCCCGCCACAAGCGCGGTGAGAGATGATTCGCCCCGGCGAAACCGATCACCAGATCCAGCTCCCCCTTCTCCAGCTCGCGCTCGTAGTCGCTGTCGGCCAGCTCGCACACCTCAAGCCGACAGTGAGGGGCCTGCCGATGGAGCCGCTCCACCAGCACCGGCACCAACCCATGCTCCACCGAGCCCGGGGTGGCAATGCGGAAAATCCGCCGCGCGGTAGCGGGATCAAACCCCTTGGCCTGCCGCAATCCCTGCTCCAGCATCGCCAGCGCCTGGCGCACCGGCCCGGCCAGTGCCTTGGCCCGCTCGGTCGGCATCATCTCGCGCCGACTCATCACGAACAGCGGGTCATCCAGCGCCACCCGCAGCCGCCCCAAGGCGTGACTGACGGTGGATTGGGAGAGATGCAGCCGTTCGGCGGCACGAGTGACATTGCGCTCCTGCATCAGCATGTCGAATACAGCGAGCAGGTTGAGGTCGAGACGGGCGAGCGAGCTATCCATCGATATTAGCCATAGTTAAATGCCAACAATTCATTTTTACCATAGTAACAGATTGCCTAGAATGCGCAGGCTTAATACATCGGAGATTCAAATGCGTAGCTATCTGTTATTGCTGGCCATTGGCCTGCTGTGGGGTTCCCAATTCATTTTCATGCACCAGGCCGTTGCCGAGTTGCCCCCCATTCTGGTGGCTGCCGGTCGTGCCCTGTGCGGCAGCCTGACCCTGGGTCTGCTCTGCCTGTTCATGCGGCTCAAGAGTGAGCACACCCCGTGGCGCACCTATATGCTGATCGCCCTGCTGGATGCCACCATCCCCTTCATCATGGTCGCCTGGGGCCAACAGTATGTGGATAGCGCCATCGCCGCCGTGGTCATGGGTTGTATCCCGTTTGTGACCATTCTGGCTGCACCGCTGTTTATTTCTGGTGAAAGAATCACCAAAACCGGTCTTCTTTCCGTGATCATCGGCTTTGCCGGTGTACTCACCCTGTTCTGGCCGAAACTCTCCCAGGGCATGAACGCCGGTCTGCTCGGTGCCATGGCCATCCTGCTGGGTGCCAGCTGCTTCGCCATCGGCCTGCTGATGATCAAGCGCTTCGCCAAGGACCATCCGGTCGTGGTCGCCCGCAATATCCTGATCTCCTCGGCAATCCAGTTGCTGCTGGTCGCCCCCTTCATGGTTGATCTCGGCAGCCTGACCCTGCCGAGCACCCAGGCCCTGAGCGCGATTACCGTGCTGGGTACCCTCTGTACCGGTCTGGTCTACTTCCTCTACATGGCGCTGATCCAGAAGGCCGGCCCGACGTTCGCCTCCTTCAGCAACTATCTGGTGCCGCTGTTCGGTGTGATGCTGGGAGCCCTGTTCCTCGGCGAGCAGATCCACCCCACCACAGGTGTTGCTCTGGCCCTGATCCTCGGCTCGGTCGCCATGAACCAGTGGGCGCAACAGCGTCGTATGCAGCGCGAGGTCTCCCTATGTCAGGCATCCTGACCACACTGTGCGGTGGTCTGGTACTGATTGCCGGCTGGCAGTATCGCCAGCGGCTGGCCGGGATCCTGGGCCTGCTGATGGTACTGCTGCCCTGGTTCTTCGATAGCAAGCTGCAAGCCATGCTGAGCTATGCCCTGAATGCCTGAAGTCCATCTCTGAATGTGTGACGAGAGTCTATCTCTCCTGTTTTGGGACTGTTTTAAAAAACCTCCGATTTGTCCCCCGCTACCGGCGCTCTGCGCCGGTTTTTTTATGCCAGCCAGCCGGCGTCAGACCAGATAGCGATAGCTGAGTCGCTCGTTCTTGCGCGGCCCGGTGATCTGCCAGCTCAGCAGAAAACCACCGTCGATCTCGGTCAACTCGGCACTGTAGTGATCCGCCCCGCACAGATGGGGCTCGACGGTCAGCCAGCGGCCATCCCCCTGCGGCAGCAGCTCGAACAGTTCGACCGGCGCTTCATAACGCAGATGGGAGAGACGGATCCCCCGCGCACTGCGCTGCCACCAGAAGCTGTTGTGCATGGCGAGTTCCCTGCCATGAGGCGTGGTGTAGCGACCCCGCTCGTTAAAGAGCCAGCCTCCCTGATGATCGGTCACCTGCACACCCCCCTCGCCGCGACCATTCCAGTCGGTCGCCGACCCCTCGCCATTGCTGGCGGTAAAGGAAAATGCTCCGACCTGTGGCAATCGCGCCCATAAACGCTGGATTGCCGCTTCCATCTCGGCCATCATAGCCCCCTTAAAATTGACAACTGACGATAAATCAAACACATGAACTACTTGATAGGGGTCACCCTGCTCTGGTCATTCTCCTTCAGCCTTATCGGGGTCTACCTCGCTGGCCAGGTGGATGCCTACTTCTCGGTGCTGACCCGCATCGCCCTCGCCAGTCTGGTGTTTCTCCCCTTCCTGCGCCGCCGCTGGCTGCGCCCCGATCTGGCGGCCAAGCTGATGGCCCTCGGCGCCATCCAGCTCGGCATCATGTATCTCTTCTACTACCACTCCTTCCTGCTGCTGACGGTGCCGGAAGTGCTGGTCTTTACCATCTTCACCCCCATCTACGTCACCCTGCTCCACGATCTGCTGGAGCGCCGCTTCAAGCCTGTTTATCTGTGGGGTGCCCTGCTGGCGGTGCTCGGGGCTGCCGTCATCCGCTTCGACGGCCTGACCGAAAGCTATGTGCTGGGATTTATGGTGGTGCAGGGGGCCAACCTCTGTTTCGCCCTGGGTCAAGTGGGCTACAAGGTACTGCTGGCAAGGGAGGCGGAGCAACCGCCGCAACTGGCGGTGTTCGGCTGCTTCTATCTGGGGGCGCTGGTGATCGCACTGCCCGCCTGGTGGCTGCTGGGCAAGCCGCAATATCCGACGTCAGGGTTGCAGTGGGGCATTCTGCTCTGGCTGGGGGTGGGTGCCTCCGGCCTCGGCTACTTCCTCTGGAACAAGGGGGCGACGCTGGTCACCAGCGGGGTGCTGGCCATCATGAACAATGCGCTCATTCCGGCCGGCTTGCTGGTCAATCTGCTGCTCTGGGGCAAGGATACCGACCTGACCCGGCTGACCATCGGCGGCCTGCTGATGCTGGCCTCGCTCTGGGTCTGCCAGCGTGACAAGCGCGGCCAACCCTGACCACACTCAGCCGACGACGGTGTTGTGCTCCCGTCTGGCCTGACTGTGACAGCTGGCCAGCCGGGCCAGCAGATGATCGAGCTGCTCGCCAGCCTGACTCTGCACCAGCCCGATGCTGACGGTGACCGGCCGCTGTGACAGCAGACTGGCGTCGGCAATCTCGAGGCGCAGCCGCTCGGCGATCTCCAGCGCACTCATCCGCTCGGTCTGGGAGAGCATCAGGATAAAACCGTCCTCATCCCAGCGGGCGAAGGGATCTTCCCGCCGCAGTTCGTGACGCACGATACGCGCCAGCTTGGCCAGCATGGCGTCGCAAGCCGCTTCACCAAACAACTGCTGGATTTTGGCCATGTGATCGACCGAAAACTGCAGCAGACTGAAAGTGCCGCTCTCGGTCGCCAGCCGCTCTTCAAGCAGTTGCTCGAAACGGCCACGGCTCTCCAGACCGGTCAGCGGATCGGTGCCATGTCGCTCCTCCACCAGCACGGCAGCGGGATCGAGGTGACGGACGACCCCCAGCAGATAACCCCGCTCATCACGACGCATCCGCTCTTCCAGCCGGATGTAGTGACCGTGATGATGCAGAATGCGGTATTCGAGGCGCAGACCGCTGCTGCGGCCGCTCTGGCAGGCGAGCAGGGCATCCTCCAGCCGGGCAACATCGTCGGGATGCACCCGATCCAGCCAGCCGAGATCATCCGGCCAGCACTCTCCCAATCCCAACAGGCGCAGGCAGGAGGGATCACGCTGCAGTCCATGTTGGGCTGACCAGCTCCAGATCCCCGCCTCCAGCAGCGCCATGGCATCAGACAGCAGACCCGGATCAAGCCGGGCAGTCACATCGACCAAAGGTGTCTTGAGCATTTCCATGGGGCGCCTCGAAACAGGATCTGAATACCTGCTCAATAAGTAACATTGGCGTTCACGCCGAGCAACAGGGTCAGAGTGCTTTTCCCTGATACCCGTTCATCAAGGTCTGCCAGTTCTCCGGTACGAAGTGGAAACTGGTATGCAGTTGAGACTCTTTATTGAATGAACGGAGCAAGCGTTCCAGATTGGCCTTCTGCCATTCGCCGGGGGAGCGGATCGCACCCTTGTCAAAATCGATCACCCACACCTTGCCCTCTTTATCGAGCAGCAGGTTGTGGCTGTTGAGATCGGCGTGATAGACCCCGGCATCGTGCAGTTGGCGCACCGTCTGGCCTATCTTGTGCCACACCTCGGTCGCCACCGGCCCCTGCTTGAGCAGCGCCACCATATCCTTGGCACCGCGAATTCGCTCGATCAGGATATCGGCGCGATAGAAGGGGCCCTGTTTGACCATGCGGGCGCCAAACGGACGCGGCACCGGCAGCCCCAGCTCGCACAGCTTGGCCAGCAGGGTGTATTCGGCCATGGCACGGCTCGACTCGACCCCTTCGAACCAGAAGCGATCCCGCACCACCTTGCCCACCATGCCGCCGCGATAGTAGTGGCGCAGCACCAGATGGCGGGACTCATCCTTGACGAACCAGGTCACTCCCCGTCCGATGGAGGTCCCCACCACCTGACGGTTGTTCTGCCACCAGGCAGGATCGAATAACTGGGGAGAGGGGTCGCGAAAGGCCCCTTCGGCATACCAGCAGATCTGGTTGTGTTCGGTCTGTACTCGCATCGTGGAGATCCCGCTCGGTGGGTCATGGATCGCAATTTTTCAATTGGCGATGAGGCTGCCGCTCTGGCATGCCCGCAATAGTGGCCTTTAATCAACGACGTGCAGAGACAGGTCATGGCGCTGGGCCCGGCCTATCCTGGCTGACGATTGTGCGCAATTTTACAATCCAGAGGGGAGTTTGCATAATGCCATCCACCCTTTTTGCCAGCCGTGCGCCACAACATGCCGCTATTTCAAACGCCCCCCTCCTCCATCTGCATCCTGCGGCTCTCCGCCATCGGGGATTGCTGCCACGCACTGGCGCTGGTGCGCGTCATCCAGCGGGAGTGGCCACAGACCCGCATCACCTGGATCACCGGCAAAATCGAGGCAACCCTGTTTGCCGATCTGCCCGGCGTCGAGGTGATCCCCTTCGACAAGAGCAAGGGATGGCGCGGCTATCGCGATCTCTGGCAGACCCTCAAGGGGCGCAAATTCGATGCCCTGCTCCACCTGCAGGCAGCGATGCGAGCCAGCATCGCCACCCTCGGCATCAGCGCCAAGGTCAAACTCGGGTTTGATCGGGAACGGGCCAACGACGGCCAGTGGCTGTTCACCAACCACAAGGTGCCCTCCCCCGCCTCCCCCCATGTGCTGGACGGTTTCCTCGCTTTCGCCAAAGAGCTCGGCATCAAGGATCTGACCCCGGACTGGCAACTGTCCATCAGCGCCGAACATCAGGCGTGGGCAAGGGAGAAGATTGGCGGCAAACCGACCTTGCTTATCTGCGCTGCCGCCAGCAAGGCCTTCAAGAACTGGACTGCCGCAGGCTATGCCGCGCTGGCGGATCACGCCGCCAACAAGGGCTTTCAGGTTTATCTCTGTGGCGGGCCGGCCAAGCTGGAGCGGGATCTGGCTGCCGACATCCAGCGCTTAAGCCAGAGCAAGCCGGTCGATCTGGTGGGGCAGACCAACCTCAAGCAGCTGCTGGCGCTGATTGGCGAGGCGAGTCTGGTACTGGCCCCCGATACCGGCCCCACCCATATGGCCACCATAGTGGGCACGCCGGTGATCGGCCTCTATGCCCACCACAATCCGGCCCGCACCGGCCCCTATCTCTGCCGCGACTACGTGGTAAGCGTCTATCAGAAGCTGGTCGAGCAGGAGACCGGCAAGCCGCTGGCCGAATTGAGCTGGCGCACCCGTCTCAAAGACCCGGAGGCCATGCGAAAAATCACCAGCGAGCAGGTGATCGCCGCCTTCGATCGGCTCTGTGCCGATCGTCAGCTGCCGTAGTGACAGGGCACCTCGGGAATTCCGAGCCATCAGGCAGGGATAACCTGATAGCCTCTGCCCTCAGCCAAAGGCACAATGCAGGCTGATGTGGGTTACGCTCCCGCAGCAAGCTACGAATACTTTGATCGGCTGGAATATGATTCCGGCCGTTTTTTTATTCGCCGCATTCTGGTAAAATTCGCCGCCTTTACATCCTCCTGACTCAAGAATTTTCCGCGTTTTGCGTTTGGCTGTCTCCCTTTCGGGCACAAGACGGCGGTCTCTGCTACAACCAAAACAGCGGTTTCGATTAAAGGTAATAATATGGCGCAACAAGGCACTCTCTATATCATCTCTTCTCCGAGCGGCGCTGGTAAATCCAGTCTGCTCAATGCCTTGCTGACCCAACATAACGCTGCGGGCAAGATGCAGCTGTCGGTTTCCCACACCACTCGCGCCACCCGTCCTGGCGAAGAGCACGGCGTACACTACCACTTCGTCCAAGTGGAAGAGTTCAAGGCACTGATCGAACGCGGTGATTTTCTGGAGTGGGCCGAAGTGTTCGGCAACTACTACGGCACCTCACGCGCCGCCATCGAAGCCTGTCTGGCCAAGGGGATCGACGTATTCCTCGACATCGACTGGCAAGGTGCCCGCCAGATCCGCGAGCAGATGCCGACCAAATCCATTTTCATCCTGCCCCCCAGCCGCGAAGAGCTGGAACGCCGCCTGATTGGGCGCGGTCAGGACAGCGCCGAAGTGATTGCCGGCCGGATGGCGAAAGCCATTGCCGAAATGGTGCACTACGACGAGTATGACTATGTCATTATCAATGAAGACTTCGAGCAAGCGCTGTTCCAGCTCAGGTCCATTATTGAGTGCCAACGGCTGGAGATGCGTCACCAGCAACAGGCTCAAAAAAACTTGCTGCAACAGCTACTGGCAGAGTAAGCCAAAAACAAGTAAACTTTTGCGTCATTTTTAAACACTGCTTTTCTAAATACAGAAAGCCCAAACACTGGAGTCCTGCATGGCACGCGTTACTGTAGAAGATGCTGTAAAACAGGTAGGTAACCGTTTTGACCTGGTGCTGGTCGCCGCGCGCCGCGCTCGTCAAATCGCGGTACAAGGCAAAGATCCCCTGGTCGACGAAGAGAACGACAAGCCGACTGTGATCGCCCTGCGTGAGATCGAGCTGGGTCTGGTGAACAATCAAGTGATGGACACCCAGGACCGCTACGAACAGCAAGAGCAGGAAGCCGCCGAGCTGGCTGCCGTTGCTGCCATCGCCGAAGGCCGCGGTTAAGTTATTCCTCCGGTTGGCACCCGCCCGGGTGCCGACTGTTCATCCCCATTTACAACCGCTCGAAAACCTCGCAAACTCAGGGCTATACCCTCAATTCCACGAATTGCCGTTTCACCGCTGCGGGGACTGTCTTGTATTTATTTGAAAACCTTAAAGAAATAGCCAGTTCCTACCTGCCGCCAGAGCAGGTTGAGAAGCTCAAGCAAGCCTATGTGGTGGCCCGTGATGCCCACCAAGGCCAGATGCGTTCCAGTGGCGAACCCTACATCACCCACCCTGTTGCCGTTGCCCGAATCCTGGGTGACATGCGCCTCGATCATGAAACCCTGATGGCCGCCGTGCTGCACGACGTCATCGAAGACACCTCTGTCACCAAGGCCGATCTGGCCGAACAATTCGGCAATGCGGTTGCAGAACTGGTGGCCGGGGTCTCCAAGCTCGACAAGCTGAAATTTCGCGATCGCAAAGAGGCGCAGGCCGAGAACTTCCGCAAGATGGTGATGGCGATGACCCAGGATATCCGGGTCATTCTGATCAAGCTGGCCGACCGCACCCACAATATGCGCACCTTGGGCTCCCTGCGCCCTGACAAGCGCCGCCGTATCGCTCGGGAAACCCTCGAAATCTTCGCCCCCATCGCCAACCGCCTCGGTATTCACACCATGAAGAACGAGCTGGAAGAGCTGGGCTTCGAGGCGCTCTATCCGATGCGATCCCGCGTGCTGCGCGAATCGGTGCGCCGCGCCCGTGGCAATCGCCGCGAGATCATCGATTCCATCCAGAGCGAAATCAGCGGTCGCCTGAAAGAGGCGGGGATCGAGCATCAGGTCAGTGGCCGCGAGAAGAATCTTTTCTCCATCTACAACAAGATGGAGAAAAAAGAGCTGCAATTTCATGAGGTAATGGATATCTACGCCTTTCGGGTCAAGGTGAAGGACATAGATACCTGTTACCGGGTGCTGGGGCAGATGCACAGCCTCTACAAACCGCGCCCCGGCCGCTTCAAGGATTACATCGCCATCCCCAAGACCAACGGCTACCAGTCGCTGCACACCTCGCTGGTGGGGCCGCACGGGGTACCGGTCGAGGTGCAAATTCGCACCGAGTTCATGGATCAGATGGCCGACAAAGGGGTTGCCGCCCACTGGGCCTACAAGCAGGATGGCGACAGCTCGGGCACCACTGCCCAGATCCGCGCCCAGCGCTGGATGCAGAGCCTGCTGGAATTGCAGCAGAGCGCCGGCAGCTCCTTTGAATTTATCGAAGGGGTCAAGACCGACCTCTTCCCCGACGAGATCTACGTGTTCACGCCGGAAGGGCGCATCATGGAGCTGCCCGCTGGCGCCACGCCGGTGGACTTCGCCTACACGGTGCACACCGACATCGGCCACGCCTGCGTCGGTTCGCGGGTCGACCGCCACCCCTACCCGCTCAGCAGCCCGCTGCACTCGGGCCAGACGGTGGAGATCATCACGGCGCCGGGCGCCCGCCCCAACGCGGCCTGGCTCAACTTTGTGGTGACCACCAAGGCACGCTCCAAGATCCGCCAGTTCCTCAAGAACCTGCGCACCGAAGAGTCGGTGGTGCTGGGTCGCCGCCTGCTCAACCATGCGCTGGGCGCCAAGAATATCGAAGACATCCCCGAGCCACGCATCAAGCAGGTGCTGGCGGATACCAAGCATGAGAACCTGCAGGGGCTGCTGGCCGATGTGGGCCTTGGCAACGCCATGAGCGTCATGGTGGCGCGCCGCATGCTGGGGGATGAACTGCCGCCGGAAGAGCAGCCCAAAACCAGCAGCAAGAAGATGCCGATCAAGGGTGCCGACGGCATGCTGGTCACCTTCGCCAACTGCTGCCGTCCGATCCCGGGAGATGCCATTATCGCCCACATCAGCCCGGGCAAGGGTCTGGTGATCCACCAGGAAGCCTGCCGCAACATCAAGGGCTACAGCAAGGAACCGGACAAGTACCTGCCGGTGCAGTGGGAAGTGGACAAGGAGCAGGAACAGGAGTTCCGCACCGGTATCAGCATCGAGATCGTCAACCATCAGGGTGCGCTGGCCGAGCTGGCCAACGTGATTGCCGCCACCGGCGCCAATATTCACGCCATCAGCACCGAAGAGAAGGATGGCCGGGTCTATCAGGTCAGCCTGCTCATCACCACCAAGAGCCGCATCCACCTGGCCAACATCATGCGCAAGATCCGCGTGATGCCCAACGTGCTCAAGGTGAGCCGACAGAAGAACTGAACACAGGCGGCGCAAGCCGCCTGCTGCTTTTATAGAGACAAGCCATGACCCCCGAACGCTTCAAGCGCATCACCGACATGCTGGCCCAACGTCAGCTCGATTTGACCGTCTGCATGGAAGAGGTCCACAAACCTCACAATCTGGCCGCCATCGTGCGTACCGCCGATGCCATCGGCATCCACCGGGTACACGCCGTCTGGCCCAAAACCTGGATCCACAAGCGCAAAGGCACCGCCCGCGGCAGCCAGAACTGGGTGGATGTAAAACTGCACCCGGATATCGGCACAGCCGTTGCAGAGCTGAAAGCCTCCGGCATGCAGATCCTGGCGACCCATCTATCTGACAGCTCGGTCGATTTTCGCGCCATCGACTACACCAAACCGACCGCCATTCTGGTGGGTCAGGAAAAGCACGGCATCGGTGAAGAGGCGCTGGCGCTGGCCGACCACCATATCGTCATTCCCATGGTCGGCATGGTGCAGTCCCTCAACGTCTCGGTGGCTGCTGCCGCCATCCTCTACGAAGCCCAGCGTCAGCGCGAGCTGGCCGGTTGCTATCAGCGCGGCTGCCCGCTCACGCTGGAGGAGCAGAACAGCATCCTGTTCGAGGGGGGTTATCCTATCTATGCCCAACTCTGCAAAGAGAAAGAGATGCCCTACCCCCAGCTCGGCCCGGCCGGTGAAATTCTGGCGGACGAAGAGTGGTGGCAGCGGATGCAGCTGACCCGCAAAGGGTGGGCGCAGCAGAGCGAGCAGGACGACCTACAGGAGGAGTGATGGAAAACCCTTTTGGCAGCTGGCTGGAATCGCAAATCATCCGGGATCACCTGACCAACCCGAACATAGAGGCCGGCGACTACAGCTACTACTCTGGCTACTACCACGGCAAGCCGTTCGAGGATCACTGCGTCCGCTACCTGCTCGGCGATGGCTCGACCCACGACACCTGGGAGAGCGGCCTCTGGGGCGAGGTGGATCGGCTGATCATCGGCAAGTTCTGCTCCATCGGCTCGGGCGCCACCTTCATGCTGGCGGGCAATCAGGGCCACCGGCTGGATTGGGTCTCCACCTTCCCGTTCAACCCCGACACCTTTGGCGAAGGGGCCCGCAGCGGCTTTCTGCGCAAGGGGGACACCCGGATTGGCAACGATGTCTGGATCGGCTCGGAAGCGATGATCATGCCCGGCATCACCATAGGTGATGGCGCCGTCATCGCCACCCGCGCCGTGGTGACCAAGGATGTGGCCCCTTACACCATAGTCGGCGGCAACCCGGCCCAACCGATCCGCCGTCGCTTCAGTGATGAGCAGATCCTCATGCTGCAAGAGATGCAGTGGTGGGACTGGGCCCTGCCCCGCTTGCAAACCAGCATGACGCTGCTCTGCTCGGGGGATATCGCCGCCCTTTATCACCATTGGCAACAGGAGTGTGCCTGATGAAATCCCTCTCTCTTTCCCTGTTGGCCCTGACCCTGTTTTCTGCCGGAGCCCTTGCCGTGACCAATACCTATCAGCTCACCAGCGAAGCCGATGTACCCAGCCTCTACCAGCAAACCCTGCCCGACTTCTGGCGCCAGCATGCGGTGGAAGGAGAGTTCAAGGGCAAGGATGGGGTGACCATCCGCTATGCTACGCTGCGGCAAGCCAAGGTCGATCGCGCCATCCTCATCGTCAATGGCCGGGTCGAGAGCTACCTCAAGTATCAGGAGCTGGCGTGGGATCTCTGGCGTCAGGGCTACAGCCTCTACCTTATCGACCATCGCGGTCAGGGGATGTCTGGCCGGATGCTGAATGACCCGCAGAAGGGATATGTCGACCAGTTCGACGATTATGTGGTCGATCTCAAGCAGTTTCACGACCAGATCATCATGGCGGACCAGCCTGCCAAACTGTTCCTGCTGGCCCACTCCATGGGCGGAGCCATCTCAGCCCGCTATCTGGAACGCTGGCCCGATGATATCAAGGCGGCCGTGCTCTCCTCCCCCATGCTGGGCATCAATCTCGGCGGTCTGCCCAAGTGGCTGGCCAAGGGATTGGCGAGCACCATAGGCACGGTCGGCGGTTGGATTGGTGAGCCTCCATACGGTCCCGGTCAGGGCGCCTATCAGGATCACGGCTTTGCCGATAACGAACTGACTCACAGCCAGCCCCGCTATCAAGCGTTCCGCCAAATCTACGAACAGCACCCGCAGATCAAGCTGGGTGGCGCGACCGCCCACTGGATTTATCAGGGGATCACCGGTGCCGATGCCGCCATCGCCGATGCGGGCGCCATCAAAACCCCGCTGCTGGTGCTGCAAGCTGGCAGCGACAGCGTGGTGGACAATGCCGCGCAGGATCGCTTCTGCACTATTGCCAAGTGCGAAGGGGGCAAACCGCTGCGCATCGAGGGAGCCTGGCACGAACTGTTTATCGAATCCGATGACAAACGCCAGCCCGCCCTGACCGCGATGGTCGACTTTTTCGCCCGCTTCTGAGCTGGCTATTTTTTGTAACCCTAAATAAATGGGGTGACAGTGCGGGCTAAGGTAAACTGCCCCTGTTTTCAATCGATGCCGAGGTAATGATGTTCAAGGTAGTTGTATCCGATCTCGATGGCACTCTGCTCAACAAGCAGCACCAGATCTCTCCCCGTACCCGGGATACCCTGCACCGCCTGGTAGAACAAGGTGTGAAATTCGTGGTCGCCACCGGCCGTCATCACGTTGACGTACGCAGCTTCCGCGATGCGCTGGGGATGGACATCTACCTCATTACTTCCAATGGCGCCGTGGTCCATGACAAACAGGACCAGCTGATTTTCAACCAGCCGCTGCCGACCGAGATCGCCGCCGAACTGATTGCCCTGGAGCGCGACCCCTCTATCCACCTCAATGTCTATCAGGGTGATGACTGGGTGGTGGAAGAGGAGCTGCCCTGGCTGCTGCAGTTCCACGACGAGTCAGGGTTCACCTACCGTCTGGTCGATGACCTGAAACAGGAACCGAAAGAGCAGATCAACAAGGTGTTCTACATCGGCGACCACGAGAAGCTGCTGAAGATCGAGGCGCACCTCAACCAGCGCTATGGCGATGAGCTCAACGTCACCTTCTCCCTGCCGGACTGTCTCGAAGTGATGCACGCCGGGGTGCACAAGGGCAATGCTGTGCGGGCCGTGCTGGAGCAGAACGGGTTCGATATGTCGGAGGCGATCGCCTTCGGCGATGGCATGAACGACTTCGAGATGCTGACCATGGTGGGACGCGGCATCGTGATGGGCAACGCCCATGACCGCCTGAAAATGGCGCTGCCGGAGTATGAGCAGACCCTCACCTCCGACGAAGATGGCGTCGCCGTCTATCTGGAGAAGCTGTTCGAGCTGGAGAGCGTCAGCGCAGCCTGATCCTCTTCAGCCCGCCATCCGATTCAGCAAAGCCTCACCATGTGAGGCTTTGTTTTTTCAGGGTCTCCAGCCAGGGATTGGGCCGCTGCCAGCTGAAGCTCTGGTTCGCCCCGCCGTAGCATTCAGCCAGCCGCAGCGGCGTGCCGGGGGTATGGCGTCGTCCGGCCACATCGAGGCAGCGGGAAACCTTGCTATTGAACAGCTTGTCTTTCTGCCACTCCCACTGCGCCTGACCGTCACAGGGTGCCAGCATCACTTCGCTGTCGTTTTTGGCTTGCAGGCAGAGATCCTGCAGGCGCAACTCACCCAGATCCCACTCGAACAGTTGATCGTCTTTTCCGCTGCAAGGTTGTGCCAACACCTTCTGTTGGGACACAGCAACGCAAAAATCACCGCTGGTCAGCAAGGGGGAGAGAGAACGCTCCTCCTGCGGTTGTGATGCAATGGAGCCCATCATCACATCGGTGGATGGCGGCTTGATGGTACAGCCACCCAGCAGCAAGGCAGCCAGCAGGGCAGGAGAGCAAGCAAAGGAAATTTTGTTATTCATGGAAAAATGCCTGAAATGGGCCGATGACATCCGGTTGTCAGTGACTCGAGGCTGAAGCATAACCGAAAGGCGGGGCGCGCTGCCCAAATAGAGTGTAAACAGACGTAACAGGGAGAGAGTGCTGGCCCAACGGAGGCCAGAAAGCAAAAAACCTCGCCGAAGCGAGGTTTTTCTAAACTTGGTCGGTGATAAAGGATTCGAACCTTTGACCCTCTGGTCCCAAACCAGATGCGCTACCGGACTGCGCTAATCACCGAGGCTATTTCTTTCAAAATAGTTTACTTCAAAAAAACAAAGACGACCTGATGGTCATCCTCGTCATACAGCAAGTATGGTGCGAAGAGAGGGACTCGAACCCTCACACCCGGGGGGCACTAACACCTGAAGCTAGCGCGTCTACCAATTCCGCCACCTTCGCGTACCTGACAAGCTGTAAAATGGGGTGGCTGATGGGGCTCGAACCCACGACAACCGGAATCACAATCCGGGACTCTACCAACTGAGCTACAGCCACCACAGCTGCTTTCGTTCCACAACAACGCCCGTTTAACCTACGCACTTTTGATGGTGCGCCCGACAGGATTCGAACCTGTGACCTCTGCCTCCGGAGGGCAGCGCTCTATCCAGCTGAGCTACGGGCGCTACGCTGTCGAACGGGGCGCATTATTAATGATGGTTGCTGGTTTGTCTACACTTTTCTGTCACCGAAACACTGTTCGTTGTTTTTTCAAGCACATTGCGCACTTTTCTTCCACTATTCCCCTGCTGCCAGCCGAAAAGGGGCAGATCGCAGTCGCAAATCGCCTTGCTGCCTTGACTTGATTTGATGCCCATCTAGAATGAATGAACGTTCATTCAATCGAAAGTCACACTGATGATTCTGGATAAAAAAGAGAGCATCTTCAACGCGGCCCATGAGGTGCTGGGTGAACGGGGTTTTCATGGTCTGTCGATTGCAGAAGTCGCCAAGAAGGCCAATGTTGCCACCGGCACCATCTATCGCTACTTCGGCGACAAGGATGATCTGATCCGGCAACTGCACCAGCACACTATCTTGCAGTGTGTGCCCATGGTCATGGCCGATGTAGCAATCGATAAAGTTTCATTTCAACAATTTCGCCAATTATGGCTCAATATTCATGCCATTTTTGTTAACGAACCCAACGCTATCCGGTGCAAATTGCAGTACGAGAGCTCTCCGCTAGGGGCAGAATTGGAGACCAATCCTGCCATTCTGGCTGCCTGGGAGCCTCTGGACCGATTTTTTGAACAGGGCGTTGAACAAGGATTGTTTATTGATTTACCGATACGGGCACTCCAGGTGTTGAGTCTGGACAGTGTCATGCATCTGGCCCTGCAGTGCAGGGTTCACAACATCACGCTGACCGAATCGCAGTTGGAAACCGCGATCCGGGCCAGCTGGAATGCCATTTTATCCCCCAATCTTTCCACCTCAGGAGCCTGTTCATGAAAAAGTGGATGGCCATTATGTTGCTGATAGCGATCGCCTTGTTTGGCAGCGTCATCGGCTTCAATTTGTTCAAACAGAAGATGATTGCCCAATACATGGCCAACCGGCCGGAACCCGAGTTCCCCGTCACCGCCATGGTGACCAAGGCACAGGATTGGGTACCGACCATCGAAGCGATCGGCTTCATCGAGCCGAATCAGGGGGTGACCCTCTCCACCGAACTGGCAGGCACTATTGATGCCATCACCTTCGAGTCGGGCAAACCGGTCAAGGCTGACCAGCTGCTGCTGAGCCTGGACTCCACCGTGGAGCGGGCCAATCTGCGCGCCTCCCAGGCCAAGCTGCCGGCGGCAAAAGCCAAGTTCGATCGTTTCCAGAACCTCTACAAGACCAGCTCCATCTCCAAAGAGCAGCTGGATGAAGCCGAAGCGGCCTATCGCTCGCTGGAAGCAGATATCGAGAGTCTGAAGGCGACCATTGCCCGTCGTGAAGTCCGTGCGCCCTTTAGCGGCGTGGTCGGCCTGCGCAATGTGTTCCTCGGTCAGTATCTGCAGCCGGGCACAGATATCGTGCGCCTGGAAGATACCAGCGTGATGCGCCTGCGCTTCACCGTGCCCCAGACCGATATCTCCAAAATCAAGCTGGGCCAGACCATCAAGATCAATGTGGATGCCTATCCGCAAACCCAGTTTGATGGTCACATCACCGCCATCGAACCTGCGGTCAACTTCCAGAGCGGCCTGATCCAGGTACAGGCAGACATTCCGAACAACGACGGTCAGCTCCGTTCCGGTATGTTCGCCCGCGCCAGCATCATTCTGCCGACGGTGAAAGATCAGATCGTGATCCCGCAGAGCGCTATCTCCTTCACCCTTTACGGTCAGAACGTCTACGTGCTCAAAGAGGGCGAAGAGACCGACAAAGAGGGTAACAAGGTGAAAGTGCTGCGAGCCAAGCAGGTTGTGGTCAAGGCCGGTGAGCGCCGTGGCAACGATGTGCATGTGCTCTCCGGCATCCAGGCCGGTGACCAGATCGTACTGTCGGGTCAGGTTCGCCTGAGCAACGACACCAAGGTGCATGTGGTCGAGAACGACGCCCTGGCCGTTCCGGCACAAACCCCGATGCTGTAAGCGCGGAGATCTGCGATGCGATTTACTGACATATTTATAAAACGGCCTGTGCTGGCGATCTCGCTCAGCTTCCTGATCGCCTTGCTGGGCTTTCAGGCCATCTTCAAGATGCAGGTACGGGAATACCCCGAGGTGACCAACACGGTGATCACCGTCAGCACTGGCTACTATGGCGCCAGTTCTGATCTGATCCAGGGGTTCATCACCCAGCCGCTGGAACAGGCGGTCGCGCAAGCCGACAACATCGACTTCATGACCTCCTCCAGCCAGCTGGGCAGCTCCACCATCACTGCGTACATGAAGCTCAACACCGACCCCAACGCCGCGCTGTCCGACATCCTGGCGAAGGTGAACTCGGTGCGATCCCAGTTGCCGAAAGAGGCGGAAGACCCGTCGGTCACCTCCTCCACCGGTTCAACCACGGCGGTGCTCTACCTCGGCTTTACCAGCCCGGAGCTCAACTCCAGCCAGATCACCGACTATCTGGAGCGGGTTATCAAGCCGCAGCTCTTTACCGTGGGCGGGGTCTCCAAGGTTGACCTCTACGGCGGTGTCGAGTTTGCCCTGCGGGTATGGCTGGATCCGGCCAAGATGGCGGCCTTCAACCTGACTGCCAGTGACGTGATGACGGTGCTCAACAGCAACAACTATCAGTCCGCGACAGGTCAGGCGACCGGTTACTTTACCCTGTTCAACGGCAACGCCGAGACCCAGGTCAAGGATGTCGACGAACTGAAGCGTCTGGTCGTTGCTACCCGTGACGGCAAGGTGATCCGCCTTTCCGACATTGCCAAGGTGACCCTCGAGAAGAGCCACGACATCTATCGCGCCAGCGCCAACGGACGCGAAGCCGTGGTCATGGCGGTCAACGCCGCGCCGACAGCCAACCCCATCAACATCGCCCACGATGTGCTGGCGTTGCTGCCGAGCCTTGAGCGCAACATGCCGAGCACCATGCGTCTCAACGTGATGTATGACTCCACCGTGGCGATCAACGAATCCATCCACGAGGTTATCAAGACCATCCTGGAGGCAGCCGCCATCGTTCTGGTGGTCATCACCCTGTTCCTCGGTTCGTTCCGCGCGGTCATCATCCCGATCATCACCATTCCGCTCAGTCTTATCGGCGTAGTGATGATGATGGATATGTTCGGCTTCTCGATAAACCTGATGACCCTGCTGGCGATGGTGCTGGCGATCGGTCTGGTGGTGGATGACGCCATCGTGGTGCTGGAGAACGTCGACCGTCATATCAAGGAGGGGGAAGAACCGTTCCGGGCTGCCATTATCGGTACCCGTGAAATTGCGGTACCGGTTATCGCCATGACGGTCACCCTGGCGGCGGTATACGCGCCTATCGCCCTGATGGGGGGCATCACCGGCTCTCTGTTCAAAGAGTTTGCCCTGACGCTGGCCGGTGCCGTGTTCGTCTCGGGCATCATCGCCCTGACTCTGTCACCGATGATGTGTTCCAAGATGCTCAAGGCCAACGAGCAACCGGGCAAGTTCGAGAGCACAGTCCACCACCTGCTGGAGCGGATGACCGATCGCTACGACAGCATGCTGCACGCCGTGATGAAAAAGCGCCCCGTCATCGTGGTGTTCGCCGTCATCGTCTTCGCCAGCCTGCCGCTGCTGTTCAAGTTCATCCCGAGCGAACTGGCACCGTCAGAGGACAAGGGGGTAATGGCCGTGCTGGGTACCGCACCGTCCAACGCCAACCTGGACTACATCGAAAACACCATGGCGGATGTGAACAAGATCCTGGACGACCAGCCCGAGATCGCCTTCTCCCAGGTCTTCTCCGGGGTGTTCAACGCCAACCAGGCGTTCGGTATCGCCTCCATGGTGCCCTGGAGCCAGCGTGAAGCGAGCCAGAAAGAGGTGCTGGATCGGGTCGCCAATCTGGTGAAAGACATCCCGGGTATGGCCATCACCACCTTCCAGTTCCCGGAACTGCCGGGTGCATCGAGTGGTCTGCCTATCCAGTTCGTCATCACCACCCCGAACAGCTTCGAAAGCCTGTTCCTGGTGGCCGGTGAAATTCTGGCAGCGGCGCAGAGTAACGGTCAGTTCGTCTATTCGGATCTCGATCTGAACTACGACTCCGCCACCATGAAGATCCGCATCGACAAGGACAAGGCGGGTGCCTACGGCATCACTATGCAGGATATAGGTATCACCATGGGCACCATGATGGCGGACGGTTACGTCAACCGTATCGACCTGGATGGCCGCTCCTACGAGGTGATCCCGCAGGTCGAGCGCAAGTACCGTCTCAATCCGGAGTCCATCAAGGGCTACTACGTGCGGGCCGCCGACGGCAAGTCGATCCCGCTCGGCAGCCTGATCAGCATTGAAGTGGTTGGCGAGCCCCGCGCCCTGCCCCACTTCAACCAGCTGAACTCTGCCACCATAGGCGCCGTTCCGGCTCCGGGTGTGGCCATGGGTGATGCGATCAACTGGTTCCAGACCACCGCTGACGAGAAGCTGCCGCAAGGCTATCGTTACGACTTCATGGGTGAAGCCCGTCAGTTTGTCACCGAAGGCAATGCGCTCTATGCCACCTTCGCGCTGGCACTGGCCATCATCTTCCTGGTGCTGGCAATCCAGTTCGAGTCGGTGCGTGACCCGCTGGTCATCATGGTCTCTGTACCGCTTGCCATCAGCGGGGCCTTGATTGCCCTGGCATGGGGGATGGCGACCATGAACATCTACTCCCAGGTGGGCCTCATCACCCTGGTGGGTCTGATTACCAAGCACGGTATCCTGATCTGTGAAGTAGCGAAGGAAGAGCAGCTGCTGCGCGGCATGAACCGAATGGAAGCCGTGATGCAGGCCGCCAAGGTGCGTCTGCGTCCGATCCTGATGACCACGGCCGCCATGATTGCCGGTCTGATCCCGCTGCTCTACGCCGCTGGCGCCGGTGCGGCACAGCGTTTCAGCATCGGTATCGTCATCGTGGCAGGTCTTGCCATCGGTACCCTGTTCACCCTGTTCGTGCTGCCGGTGATCTACACCTATCTGGCTTCCGAGCACAAACCCTTGCCGGTATTCGATGAAACCATTCCGCCCAAAGCAAACGGCGGACATTAATCATCAATGACATGCAAAGGCCCCGTATCGGGGCCTTTTTTATGCTTCGCAGGAAAGACGACATAAGTGCATGAAGCAGTTAAACTAAAAAACACCACATCCAGACCGCAAGGACGCCATGTCAGGACTCTTCTCCAAGACCGCCAGGGCCGTAGGCCGCAACGGACTCTCATATCGCCTGCTCTCCTACATTCTGGTCTGCAGTACCGTATTGGCGATGATCATTACGGCGCTGCAACTCGCGTGGGATTACCGCAAGGATGTCGCCGTCATCGAAGACAGCATCGGCCAGATCGAGGCCTCGTTCCTGCAACCCATCGCAGCCAGCTTGTGGAACCTGGATGAAGAGCAGGTCAAAGTGCAAATTGAAGGGATCATGAACCTGCCCAACATGCAGTTCGTGATGGTCAAGGAGATGCTCGGCAACTCCGAAGTCCCGCTGCTGACCCAGGGGGTCGAGCGGGAAAGCTATGATATCTCCCGCGAATTCAACCTCACCTATCAGGGTGAAATCGTCGGCAAGCTGTTCGTTGCCGCCTCTCTCGAGCAGATCTACCAGCGCCTCATCGAAAAATCGGTGCTGATCATGGTCAGCCAGACCATCAAGACCCTGGTGGTCTCATTTTGCATCCTGATCATCATTTACTATCTGGTGGTCAGGCACATCAACCGCATCGCCAACTACGCCCAGAAGTTCAACCTCGATCGGCTCGACATGGCGCTGGAGCTGGAAGGCCGCCCGCAGCCACGCAAGAAACCTGATGAGCTGGATACCCTGGTCTCCACCCTCAACCAGATGCGTACCCGACTGCGTGACGAGCTGGTTGCCCGCCATCAGGCGGTCGAACAACTGCAAAAGGAACGGGACTTCTCCGCCACCCTGATCAACTCCGCCAACATGGTCATCTGCTGCATGGAACCGGATTTGACCATCGCCAGCATCAACCCGGCAGCCATACTGCTGACCGGCTACCACCAGCAGGAGCTGTTGCAGCACAACTGGCTGGATCTCTTTGTCAGCCCGGCGCAACGGGAAGAGCTGAACGATATTCTGGCGGCGGAAGGTTCACTGGCCGACAAAGAGGTCATCATGCATGACCAGCAGGCCCATGAGCTGGTACTGCAATGGACCTTCGTCCCCTTCTACGATGGCCCCAACCTCAAGTACCAGATCGGCTTCGGCTACGACATCACCCAACTGAAAAAGGTCGAGCGGGAGATTATCCAGCTCAACGAACAGCTGGAAGGCAAGGTGGTAGAGCGCACCCGCAGCCTGAGTGAAGCCAACAACCAGCTGGGCAAGGCGTACGACGACCTGAAACAGGCCCAGCAAACCCTGGTGGAGTCGGAGAAGATGGCCTCCCTCGGCTCGCTGGTGGCCGGGGTGGCACACGAGATCAACACTCCGATCGGCATCAGCGTGACCGCCTCCTCCTACCTGCAAGAGCGGGTCGCCGACTTCAAGTCCCATATCGACTCCAAGCAGCTGTCGCGCTCCTATCTCAACGAGTTCACCGTCAACCTCGACGAGTCGATGCAGCTGCTGCAGAGCAACCTGCGGCGCGCCTCCGAGCTGATTGCCAGCTTCAAACAGGTGGCTGTCGACCAGTCATCGGAAGCACGCTACAACTTCAGCCTCGCCGACAACCTCCATCAGGTGGTGGTATCGCTTGGCCACAAACTGAAGAAGAGCCAGTGCGAAGTGGATATCCAGTGCGATCCCAAGCTGTCTATCTTCTCCTTCCCGGGCAGTTTTACCCAGATCTACTCGAACCTGATCCTCAACTCCATCAACCACGGGTTCGACAACTGGGACAAACCGAAGAAGATCACCATCAAGGTGGAACAGCAGGGAGAGGAGCTGTTTATCGACTACTCGGACAACGGCCGCGGCATCCCGCCCGAAATCTTGCCGCGCATCTTCGATCCCTTCGTTACCTCCAAGCGGGGTCAGGGCGGCAGCGGTCTTGGCACCCACATCATCTACAACCTGGTGGTGCAACTGCTGAAAGGCCGTATCAGCTGTGCCAGCGAACCGGGCCAGGGCGCCCAGTTCCATATTCGCCTGCCGATCCAACATAACTGAGCGCTGGCTCTTGTGAGCCAGCCGCTTTATCCCCATCATGCTGTGATTGCATTCTTAATGAGCGGAGAACCTCGCAATGGCACAGCATTTTGACTATATCGCCATCGGCGGCGGCAGCGGCGGTATCGCCTCTGCCAACCGTGCTGCCATGTACGGTAAGAAAGTTGCCCTGATTGAAGCCAAAGAGTTGGGTGGAACCTGCGTCAACGTAGGCTGCGTACCGAAGAAGGCCATGTGGTATGCAGGCCAGATCGCCGATGCCCTGAAATATGGTGCCGACTACGGCTTTGACACCACCCTCAACCACTTCAACTGGGCCAAGCTGGTCGAGTCCCGCCAGGCCTACATCGGCCGCATTCACCAGTCCTATCAGAACGTGCTGGGCAAGAACCAGATCACCGTCATCAAGGGCTTCGCCCGCTTCGTCAGCAGCAACACCATCGAGGTTAATGGCGAGCACTACACGGCTGATCACATCCTGATCGCCACCGGTGGCCGCCCGGAAATTCCGGCGATCCCGGGTGCCGAGCTGGGTATCGACTCCGACGGTTTCTTTGACCTGCAAAGCCAACCCAAGCGGGTTGCCGTAGTGGGTGCGGGCTACATCGCAGTCGAGATCGCAGGGGTGATGCAGGCGCTCGGCTCCGAGACCCATCTGGTGGTGCGCAAGCACGCGCCGCTGCGCAACTTCGACCCCATGATCCACGAGACATTGGTCGAAATCATGGCGCAGGAAGGGCCCAAGCTGCACACCCACGCCATTCCCAAAGCCGTGCTCAAAAACGCTGACAACAGCCTGACCCTGCAACTGGAAGATGGTCGCCACCTCACCGTTGACTGCCTGATCTGGGCCATCGGCCGGATACCGGCTACCGACAACCTCAATCTGGCCGCCGCAGGCATCGCGCTGGACGAGAAGGGCTTTATCCCGACCGACAAGTTCCAGAACACTTCCGTCGCCAACATCTATGCGGTGGGTGACAACACGGGTCGCATCCAGCTCACCCCGGTGGCCGTCGCTGCGGGCCGTCGCCTCTCCGAACGGCTGTTCAACAACAAGCCGAACGAGCACCTCAACTACGATCTGGTGCCGACCGTGGTGTTCAGCCACCCGCCCATCGGCACCATAGGCCTGACCGAACCTGAAGCCATCGCCGAATACGGCGAGGACCAGGTGAAGGTCTACCGCAGCCAGTTTACCGCCATGTACTCGGCACTGACCCAGCATCGCCAGCCCACCCGGATGAAGCTGGTCTGTGTCGGCCCGGAAGAGAAGGTGGTCGGTCTGCATGGTATCGGCTTTGCGATGGACGAGATCCTGCAAGGCTTCGGCGTCGCCATGAAGATGGGCGCCACCAAGGCAGATTTCGACAACTGCGTGGCTATCCATCCGACCAGTGCTGAAGAGTTCGTGACAATGCGATAGGTACGTTTGAAGTTGGCCTGTCATTATCAGGCCAACTTCAACAAATGCGTTCCTACGCCTCATCCCACCAGCGCGGAAGAGTTCGTCACTATGCGTTAAGGGCAGATGAAGTTGGCCTGTCACGAGCAGCCTGCTTCTACAGCCATCTAACCCCTTCCCCCAAACCCGGCTCAGGCCGGGTTTTTGATCCCTCCTCGCCATTTCTCTCGCAAATCCGTCGTTCTTTACGCCGATTTTACGCCTGCCACATGGCGCTTTATGGCGCCTTTACGCCTGTTTTACATACCCTTTTCAGCGTCAATGACACCAACAGAGTCGATATGGTCTTACATCGGCTCTCGCAGCTAATTATCTCAATGGAGTCGATATGAATTGGCTATATCTGCTGCTCGTCCTCGCCTTGATGGCCTATCTGATGCGCGCACTCACGCGCAGTCACGAGTGAGGGACTACCTATATGCAGCAAGAAATTATCTACCCGGTGGCCAGCAAACTGCCGAGCCTCGTGAGCAATCCAATGCGTGCCCTGACGCACCGTGACCACGAGTGAGGAACTAGAACATGTGGCAAGAAATAATCTATCCGGTGGCCTTCGTGCTGCTGGTTCTGCTGCCGGCACCGCTGCTGGGCAACTACATCTACCGGGTATTTGAAGGCAAAATCCGCTGGTTGGCACCGGTCGAGCGCGCCACGCTGGCTTGCTGTGGCACCGATGGACGGGAGCAGGACTGGAAGTCCTACGCCCTCAGCCTGCTGGCCTTCAACGGCGCCGGTTTCGGTCTGCTGTTCCTGATCCTGATGGCGCAGGGGTTGCTGCCCCTCAACCCGCAGCAACTGCCGGGTCTGAGTTGGCAACTGGCATTCAACACCGCGGTCAGCTTTATGACCAACACCAACTGGCAAGCCTATTCCGGTGAGGCCAGCCTCTCCTACTTCAGCCAGATGGTGGGGCTGACCACCCAGAACTTTGTCTCCGCAGGGACGGGCGCAGCCGTCGCCATTGCCCTGTTCCGCGGAATCGCCCGCCAGCAGACCATCAACCTTGGCAACTTCTGGCAGGATCTGGTGCGTTTCTGCCTCTATGTGCTGCTGCCCATCGCACTGATCATGGCGCTGGTGCTGGTATGGCAAGGGGTGCCGCAAAGCCTCTCCGCCTATCTGCCGTTCCACGGTGTGGAAGGTCAGGAGCAGCTGCTGCCCCTCGGCCCGGCGGCCTCGCAGATCGCCATCAAGCAGCTTGGCTCCAACGGCGGCGGCTTCTTCGGCATCAACTCGGCACATCCGTTCGAGAACCCGACAGCCCTCTCCAACTGGCTGGAGATGGTCGCCCTGCTCACCATCGCCGCCGCCATGGTCTTTACTCTGGGCCGCTATGTGAAGGACATGGCCCACAGCCGCGCCATTCTCGGTGCTATGACCCTCATGCTGGTGCTGGGGCTCTTCATCTCCCTCTCCCAGGAGCTGAAACCGGATCCCGCCCTCGCCCAGCTCACCACTGACGCCAGCAACATGGCTGGCAACTGGGAAGGCAAGGAGAGCCGCTTCGGCCCTGTGCTCTCCAGCATCTGGGAAGTGGCGACCACCGCCGCCTCCAACGGTGCCGTCAATGCCATGCACGACAGCTTTACTCCGCTCGGTGGCATGGTGGGCATGATCAACATGCTGCTGGGCGAGGTTATCTTCGGCGGGGTCGGCTCCGGTATCTACGGCATGATGCTGTTCGTGCTGCTGACCGTGTTCCTGTGCGGCCTGATGGTGGGACGTACCCCGACCTATCTGGGCAAACGGCTCGGCATCACCGAGATGAAGTGGGTGGTTGCCAGCATGCTGGTCATGCCGGTGGGGGTTTTGGTGATCGGTGGTGTCACCCTGCTGATGCCGGATGCCAGCACCATCATCGGCCATGATGGCCCCCACGGTCTGTCACGCCTCATCTATGCCTACGCCTCGGCTGCCGGCAACAACGGCTCCGCCTTCGCCGGTTTTGCCGCCGGTGACAACTGGCAGTGCATCGCCATCGGTCTGGCCATGCTGCTCGGACGCTTCGGCTACATCATTCCGGTACTGGCCATCGCCGGTAAGCTGGCCCGCGCGCCCCGTCAGGAGACGAGCGAAGGGGACTTCCCCATCAGCGGCCCGCTGTTCGTTACCCTGCTGATCATCACCGTCCTGCTGATAGGTGGCCTCTCCTTCCTGCCGGTGCTGGCACTGGGCCCGGTGGCTGAACATCTGAGTCTGATCGGAGGTGCATTCTGATGAACCTGACCCTGTCGATCACTATCCGGATGCCAATGGCCAACTATCTGATGCTGGGAGCTTTCCAATGAGCAAGTCCACTGCAATGAGCACCGACACCATGTTGGTGAAGGGCAAAAAACAGAAATCACAGATCATCCAGGCAATGGTTGAGGCCCTTTATCGCTTCAATCCCAAGGCGCTGTTTGGCAGCCCCATCCTGTTTACCCTCTGGCTGGCCGCAGTCATGGCGACCGTGGAGTCCCTGCTGGGGCAGCCTCTCTCCGGCGTCGCCCCCTCGCTGGCCTGGCAGCTGACCGCCTGGCTCTGGCTGACCCTCTGGTTTGCCAACTTCGCGGAAACCCTGGCCGAGGGGCGCGGCAAGGCTCGCGCCGACAGCCTGAAGGCGGGCATGAGCCAGCTCAAGGCCCGTCGGGTGGCGAATGCCAAAGATGGTCAGGGCGAGTGGGTACCCGCCACCAGCCTGATGAAAGGGGACCTGGTGCTGGTACGCAGCGGCGAGATGATCCCTGCCGACGGTGAAGTAATCGCCGGCATCGCCTCGGTCAACGAAGCCGCCATCACCGGCGAATCCGCCCCCGTCATCCGCGAGTCGGGTACCGACCGCAGCGGCGTGACCGGCAACACGACGGTCGTCTCCGACGAGATCTGGGTACGCGTCAGCAACAATCCGGGCGAAAGTACGCTGGATCGGATGATCGCACTGGTGGAAGGGGCCAAGCGCCAGAAGACCCCCAACGAGATGGCACTCGACGCCCTGCTGGTGGGCCTGACCCTGATCTTCCTGTTGGTGGTCGCCACCCTGCCCTGGTTCCTCGACTACAACGGCACCCAGGTCCCGCGTCTCTACCTGATCGCTCTCTTTATCACTCTGATCCCGACCACCATCGGCGGCCTGCTCTCCGCCATCGGCATTGCCGGCATGGATCGACTGGTGAAGCTGAACGTCATCGCCAAGTCTGGCCGTGCCGTGGAAGCGGCTGGTGATGTGCGCACCCTGCTGCTGGACAAGACCGGCACCATCACCTTCGGTAACCGGATGGCGGATGAGCTGATCCCGGCCCCCGGCGTCGACCCTGCCCTGCTGGCACAAGCCGCCATGCTGGCCTCGCTGGGTGACAACACCCCGGAGGGCAAATCCATCCTGACTCTGGCCAGCAAGAGCATGGCCAAGCCGAGCCAGCTGGAGAGCGACAAGGTGATCCCCTTCAGCGCCGAGACCCGGCTGAGCGGGCTGGATCGCAACGGTCATCAATATCGCAAGGGTGCGGTGGATGCCGTGTTGAACTACCTCAGCCTCGACCGCAAGGCGGTACCTGAGCTGGTGCTCAAGTCAGTCGACAGCATCGCCCGTCAGGGTGGCACTCCGCTGCTGGTCTGCACTCAGGAGAAACTGCTGGGGGTGGTCTACCTCAAGGACATAATCAAGCCCGGTATCAAGGCTCGCTTCCAGATCCTGCGCCATATGGGGATCCGCACCGTGATGATCACCGGTGACAATCCGAAAACCGCCGCCGCCATCGCCGCCGAAGCCGGGGTGGATGACTTCATCGCCGAAGCGACGCCGGAGAAGAAGCTCGCCTATATCCGTCAGGAGCAGGCCGATGGTCGTCTGGTTGCCATGTGCGGCGACGGCGCCAACGATGCGCCCGCACTGGCGCAAGCTGATGTGGGGCTGGCCATGAACGAGGGTACCCAGGCCGCCAAGGAGGCGGGCAATCTGGTGGATCTCGACTCAAACCCCACCAAGCTGCTGGATGTGGTGCTGGTCGGCAAACAGCTGCTAGTGACCCGTGGCGCCCTGACCACCTTCTCCATCGCCAACGACGTGGCCAAGTACTTTGCCATCCTGCCAGCCCTGTTCATCGCCGCCTACCCGCAATTGGGGGTGCTGAACCTGATGCAGCTGGGCAGCCCGCAGAGCGCCATCCTGTCGGCCATCATCTTCAACGCCCTGATCATTGTGGCGCTGGTGCCGCTGGCACTGCGTGGTGTCGACCTGAAAGGCTCGGCCGCCAGCCTGCTGCGCCGCAACCTGTTGATCTACGGGGTCGGTGGTCTGCTGGTGCCGTTTATCGGCATCAAACTGATCGACCTGGTCATTACCGGCCTGGGTCTGGTGTAACGACATAATCGGGATGCGGGTCAGACCCGTATCCCCTGCCATCCATTTGGAGCAAGAGAATCATGATAGCAATCAGAACCCTGTTGACCCTGACCCTGCTGCTGGGCGTGGGTTATCCGCTGGCGGTGACCGGGCTGGCCCAACTGCTGTTCCCCTGGCAGGCCAACGGCAGCCAGCTGACCGACAGCAAACAGCAACTCATCGGTAGCGCCCTGCTGGGGCAGAAATTCGAGCGAGCTGACTACTTCCATCCCCGCCCCTCAGCCAGCGATTTCAACACCATAGGCGGCAGCGCCAGCAATCTGGGGATGAGTTCGCCACTGCGGGCAGAGTTTGCCGAACAGGCTGCCAAGGCTCAGCCGGGAACCAGCGCCCCCGCCATGCTGACCCGCTCCGCCTCCGGCCTCGATCCCCACCTGCCGCTGGATGCGGTGCTGGCTCAGGTCGACCGCGTCGCCAAAGAACGTGGACTGGATCCCGCCCAACTGACGGAGCAGGTCAAGTCGGCCACACAAGCTGGTATCCTTGGCCCGCAGGTGGTCAACATTCTCCAGCTGAATCTGCAACTGGATCATCAAAAGGGCGCCTGATGGTGCCCATTCCGGTTTGGTGATGACCTCGATTTTCGCAACGGGCGGTTGGCTCGATAGGGATAACAATGGCTGATGTAGCAAGCGCTGACGCCCTGCTGACAAGTCTGATGCAGGAGCATGGGGATGCGTGATGAGGTAAGGGCCGACGCCCTGCTGGCGAGCCTGGAACAGGAGCACAAGGGCAAGCTGAAGGTGTTTCTCGGGGCCGCTCCCGGCGTCGGCAAGACCTACGCCATGTTGCAGGCGGTGCGGGAACAGGCCAAAGAGGGGGTCGACATCCTGATCGGCGTGGTGGAGACCCACGGCCGTCAGGAGACGCTGGCTCTGCTCGACAAGCTCGCCATCATGCCGCGCAAAATCCACATGCACCGCCAGCAGCGACTGGAGGAGATGGATCTCGACGGCCTGCTCGCCCGCAAACCGGCCATCGCCGTGGTGGACGAGCTGGCCCACAGCAACGCCCCCGGCAGCCGCCACGAGAAGCGCTGGCAGGATGTGGAGGAGCTGCTCAACGCCGGGATCGACGTCTACACCACCCTCAACGTGCAGCATCTGGAGAGTCTCAACGATCTGGTGTGGCAGCTGACCGGGGTCAGGGTGAAAGAGACCCTGCCCGATCAGGTGCTGCTGGAAGCCGACAGTCTGGTGCTGATCGACCTGCCCCCCAAGGAGCTGCTCGGCCGCCTCAAGGAGGGCAAGGTCTATGTGCCCCATCAGGCCAAGGCGGCGCTGCAATCCTTCTTCTCCCTCAACAACCTCACCGCATTGCGGGAGCTGGCGATGCAGACTGCCGCCAGCCATGTGGAGGGCGATCTGCAACTGCAGTGGCAGGCAGCAGGCAAGAGCACCTTGCCGCTGCGGGGCAAGCTGATGGTTTGCCTCGGTGACCTGCACGGCTCGGCGCTGGTGCGCTACGGCCACCGCTTTGCCCAGCGCCGTCAGCTCCCGTGGCTGGTGGTGCATGTCGACAGCAATGGCCGCCGCTCGGCCGATGTGGAGCAGGCGCTGGCGCTCGCCTCCCACCTCGGTGCCAAGGTGCTGACCCTCTCCAGTCCGGCGGTCGCCAACACCCTGCTGGAGACCGCCGAACAGCAACAGGTCTCCCAGCTGCTGCTCGGCAAACCTCACAAGGCGCCATGGCGCCGCTCGCTGGTGCAGCACCTGCTCAAGCAGGCGCAGGGGCTCGAAATCACGCTGGTCGATACCGAGAAGCAGAAGCCCGAAGTGGGGATGCGCGTCCCGACCCCGAAGGATATACACCACAGCATGCTGGCAGTGGTGATCATGGGGATCACCTCAGCCGCCGCTTGGGGGCTCTCCTACTGGCTGCCACCAGCAGCGTTGCCGCTCATCTTCGTGCTGGGGGTGCTGGCGACTGCCCTCACCACCAGTCTGGTGCCCGCCACACTGGCGGCTGTGCTGGGTTTTATCGCCCACAATCTGCTCTTCACCGCCCCCTACTTTTCCCTGAGCGTCGCCAACCACAGCGACCTGCTCACCCTGTTTGTGCTGCTTATCGTCGGCATGACGGCGGGGCGCCTCGCCTCCCGCCAGCGGCAACAGCTGATCGGTCTGCGCGAGACCCAGCAGCTGGGCAATGCCCTGCTCTCCCTCAGTCAGGGGTTAGCCACCGCCAGCAGCCCGGAGGAGGTGCTGAGACAAGGTGCCCAGGCCATTTCACTGGCGCTAGGCCAGCCAACCGTGGTGATCGACAAGGAGTTCAACGACAGGCTCGGCAACGAGAAGCACAGGCCCGGCCAGACCGACAAGGCGGCTATCGACTGGTGTCTGGCCCAGAAGCAGAGCGCCGGGGCCCACACCGCCACCCTCAATGCCGCCGAGGCCCAGTATCACCACCTCAGCGATGATCTGGTGATCGGCATAACGCTGGCCAATCCGCTCTCCTCCTCCGCCGAGCATCAGCTGCAGGCGCTGCTCACCGACATTCGCGCCGCGCTGGCGCGGATCGACCTCAACGAGCGGCTGGCCGACAGCCAGTTGCAGGCAGAGACAGACCGGATGCGCGCGGCCCTGCTCTCCTCGGTCTCCCACGATTTGAAAACGCCGCTGGCCACCATCATGGGGGCTGGCAGCACCCTGCTGGAATATGGTGACCGGATCCCCGCCGAAGACCGCGACGAACTGCTCCACTCGGTGCAGGAGGAGGCGCGCCGCCTGCACAGCTATGTGCAGAATCTGCTGGATATGACCCGCATCGGCTCCCCCGACTTCCAGCTGAAACGGGACTGGGTCGATCTTGCGGATCTGGTGGAGAGCGCCCGCAAGCGGCTCGACTCCTCCTGGCGCCAGCACAAGCTGCTGGTCCATTTCGATCAGCATGTGCCCCAGCTCTATGTCCATGGCGCCCTGATCGAGCAGGTGCTGGTCAACATCCTCGACAACGCCTCCCGCTACTCGCCGGCAGGCACCCCCATAGAGTTCAAGGTGATGGTGGCCGAGCCCGACCTCATCATCGACATCATCGATATCGGGGTCGGTATCGCCGAGTCGGATCGGGAGAAGATCTTCAACCTCTTCTACACCCAGCCGGTTGGCGATTGCGGCAGCCGCGGCACCGGACTTGGCCTCGCCATTTCCCGCGCTATGATAGAGGCCCACGGCGGCAAGATTTGGGCCTTCTCCGGCCCCAATGGCAACGGCACCTGCATGCGTATCTCCCTGCCGCTCGCTCTCAATTCACCGGAGGTCTGATGGTTGACCGCCAGATCGGGTCACTCAGCCCCTCCCACCATTCGCCTCTGGAGGTTCGATGGCGCACATTCTGGTCATAGATGATGAAGCGGCGATCCGTCGCTTTCTGCGGATCAGCCTGATTGCCGAGGGGCATCAGGTGAGTGAGGCGGTGGGGGTCAATGAAGGGCTGGAGCAGTATCGCCACCTCAACCCCGATCTGGTGATCCTCGATCTCGGTCTGCCGGATGGCGATGGCATTCAGGTGTTGCAGGCCATTCGCGAACACCACCCCAATCCTGTGCTGGTGTTGTCGGCCCGTGATTCGGAGCAGGAGAAGGTGCGACTGCTGGATGCCGGTGCCAACGACTACATGAGCAAGCCGTTCGGCATCGGCGAGATGATGGCCCGCATCCGTGTGCTCTTGCGCCAGCGGGCTGGCGTCAGCAGCGGCGAGCGGCGCCACTTCCCCCAATGCGGCCTGACGCTTGATATCAGCAGCCACAAGGTGACCATGAAGGACGAGGAGATCCCTCTCTCCCGCAAAGAGTTCGCCCTGTTGCAGGCGCTGGTGTGCCACCCCGGCAAGCTGGTGATGCAGACCCAGCTGCTCAACGACATCTGGGGGCCGAGCCACAAGGAGGATACCCACTACCTGCGCATCGTCATCGCCAGCCTGCGCAAAAAGCTGGGGGATAACCCCCAGCAACCGACGCTTATCGAGACCGAATCCGGTATTGGCTACCGCTTTATCGGCAACTGATGTTTCACGTGGAACGACGCCCGCAGCAAAGCAGCGCCAGCAGACCGCAGCCACTCAGCAACAGGCCGAGATCCTGCAATCCGGCCGCCACCGCCAACCCCAGACTGAGCAGCAGGTAGTAGCCAAGCCCGAACAGGGCACCAGCACTGCCCGCTACTTCGCGATAGGCCAGCAGCGCCTGACTCAGCACATTGGGGATAGCCAGCCCGAAGGCCACCACCACACCCATCATGGGCAACAGGAACCAGAGGCTGGACTGACTCGCCCATACCAGCAGCCCGACAACCAGCGCCAGAGCGCAAGCCAATCTGACCAGAGATGACGGCAGCCACCCCCTCCCCAGCAGATGCTTGTTGAGCAGGCTGCCGAGCAGAGTCGCCAGCGCCAGCAAGATCCCCGAGTAACCAAACTCGCCGGTGCTCAATCCCAATCCGGCAAACAGGAAGGGGGCCAGACTGTAGTAACCAAACAGCATGGTGTTGAACAGGGCGACCAGCATGGCACTGCGCCAAAGCCCGCCATCTTTCATCATCCGACATGCCAGCGGCCAGAGTGCGACTCGCTGGCTGGTGGCCGGACGGGTTTCCGGCAGTTGCCAGCAGGTCACCAGCAGCAAGCCTACCGCCAGTATCAGCAAACCGCTGAACACCCCGAGATAGCCGAACCCGCTCGCCAGCTGGCCGCCACTGAGCAGCCCCAGCACCGGGCTCAAGGAGAGCGCTATGCCCATCACCGAGAAGACCCGTGCCAGATCGCTGCCCTGATAGCTATCGCGCAGCATGGTCTGGGTCACCACGGAGCCCACGGCGGCGCCAAAGGCCGAGATAACCCGGGCCAGCAGCAGGGTTTCAAACTGGTTGGCCAGCAGCGCCAGCAGGGTGCCGACGCCATAGGTAAGCAGACCTGCCAGCATGGCGGGACGCCGCCCGATGAGATCGCAGAGCCGTCCCCAACAGACCACGCCTACCGCAAACGCCAGAAAATAGACCGACAGGGTCTGGGATGCCTGCCCTTCGCTCACCCGAAACTGGCTGGCGATGTGGGTCAGGACCGGGCTGTAGTTGGTTTCCACAATTTGGGGAAACATCATCAATCCCACCACCAGCCAAAGCGGTGGCAACTTGTTGTTCATGACAAACCTCCTTCACAAGAGGTCGCCATTCTAGAGAGATGCCGACTGTCTGATTACAATAAGTAGGACTATAAACATCAAAAATAAGACACATGGCTTTTATTCTTCCCGATCACCCTTTTGACCCCGACCAGCTGACGGGCAGCGTGATCGGCATTGCCTCCGCCCTCGGCTGGCACGACTCGGGCCTGCATCAACATCAACGCCATCAGCTACTGTTCGCCCAATCCGGCTGCATGACCATGGAGCTGGAAGGTCGGGTCTGCCTGCTGCCGCCCACCCGCGCCGCCTGGCTGCCAGCGGGCACTGCCCACCGGGTACTGATGCGCGGTGTCGTCGCCTACAGATCCCTCTACTTCCAGCCGCACCCCGAGTTGCCCGGCACGGTCGAAGTGCTGGTGGTCAATCCGCTGCTGCACGAACTGATCGAGCGGATGGCGCTCTGGCCGTGGGACAAACCGCAAGAGCAGCAGCAACGAACGGTGGCACTGTTTATGGAGGAGTTGGGGCAGGCACCGCGGGAGTCGTGGCAGTTGCCGCTGCCGACCGATCCCAGACTGGGCGACTGGCTACAGCAGTTGAAACGGGGGAATGCCCTGCCCGATCGGCTCAACCGGCTGGCCGAACGGGTGGGTGCCAGTGACAAGACCATTGGCCGCATCTTCGTGCGGGAGACCGGCATGAGCTATCAGGCGTGGCGTCAGCAGTGGCGGCTGTTGCGCGCCATGGAGCTGCTGGCCGAAAGCGAGTCCATCAGCCGGATTGCCGCTGCGCTGGAGTTCTCCAGCGACAGCGCCTTCATCAGCTTCTTCAAACAACATACAGGACAGACCCCCCTGCGCTACCTCAACTCTCGGGGTGAGTCGCCACAGCCTGACTCGCTTCCACCACCAGGGTATCCAGCGCCAGCGGCTTGAGGTTATGCAACGCATCCTTCACCACGGCATGGGATGCCTGTTGCAACTCGCTCTGCACATCCTGCTCCAGCTGGGCACTCTCCAGCTCGGGCCGCGGATTTTCGTTGGCCATCACGTTCAGGCTCAGGGCACTCACAATCAGGGTAGCGATCAGGCTTTTCATCTGGTTTGCTCCGGTATGGTTGAGATGACCAGACAGCTATTCCAATAGTTGTGCCAATCCTCACGAAATTCATAACATGATGATTTTGTTTAAATTAACTATATCTCGATACCAAATTGAGTCGCAAAATGCATCCCGCTCGGTCATTTTTAAACCAACAGTTGGTGCTTTTAACCACGCTTGATTTTTGCACCATGTTCCACGTGGAACGTCCCATCTTTTTGATCGACACCCGCTTTTAAACTGAGCTATGGTGCTACATCCCCGTAACTCAAATCTGGATCTGTCACTGAATGGAATTTTCCTTGTTCGGCGAGAAGTTCACTCGCCACGCCGGTATTACCCAACTCATGGATGACCTCAATCAGGGGCTGACCAATCCGGACGCCATCATGCTGGGTGGGGGCAATCCGGCCCCCATCCCCGCCATGCTGGAACGCTTTCAAGCCGAGGCCAAGAGCCTGCTCGACAACGGCGAGCTGGTCAAAGCGATGGCCAACTACGACGGCCCACAGGGCAAAGACAGGTTCACCAAAGCGCTGGCAGCCCTGCTCAGCAAGGAGCTGGGCTGGGATATCTCGGCCCGCAATATCGCCCTGACCAACGGCAGTCAGAATGCCTTCTTCTACCTGTTCAACCTGCTGGCTGGCGAATTTGCCGATGGCCGCAAGAAGAAGGTGCTGTTCCCGCTCGCTCCTGAATACATCGGCTATGCCGACTCAGCGCTGGCCGACGACTACTTCGTGGCCTACAAGCCCACCATCGAGAAGCTGCCCGATGGCCAGTTCAAATACCACGTGGATTTCGAGAGCCTGCAGGTAGGTGACGATATCGGGGTGATCTGCGTCTCCCGCCCGACCAACCCGACCGGCAACGTTCTGACCGACGAAGAGATCGAACACCTCGACCAGATCGCCCGCGACAAGGGAATCCCGCTGCTGATCGACAACGCCTACGGCGTTCCCTTCCCGGGCATCATCTTCAGCGAAGCCAAGCCGTTCTGGAACGCCAACACCATCCTCTGCATGAGCCTCTCCAAGCTCGGCTTGCCGGGCACCCGCTGCGGCATCGTCATTGCCGACGAGAAGATCATCCAGGCCATCACCAACCTCAGCGGCATCATCAATCTGGCGCCGGGCAGTCTGGGGCCTGCCATAACCATCCCGATGATCGAGAGCGGCGAGATCATCACCCTCAGCGAACAGGTGGTGAAACCCTTCTATCAGCAGAAGGCGGAGCTGGCGGTGCAGCTGCTGCGCGAAGCGATCCCCGACCCGCGCTTCCACATTCATAAACCGGAAGGGGCCCTCTTCCTCTGGCTCTGGTTTGAAGGCTTGCCGATCCACTGTCAGGAGCTGTACGAGCGACTGAAGGCGAAAAACCTGCTGATCGTGCCGGGCCATTACTTCTTCCCCGGCATCGATGACCCCGAGTGGCGTCACAGCCAGGAGTGCATTCGCCTCAACTACTCCCAGAGCGAGGAGCTGGTGCGTCGCGGCATCGCCATTCTGGCCGACGAGATCAACACCCTCTACGCTGGTTAATCCAATCCAGCGATACAAAAACAGAAAGGCCTGCAGATGCAGGCCTTTGTCGTTTATCGCGACCCGGTTTGCTTAGCCGGGCAGCGCCAGCTGCTCGGGTTTGCCGATGGGGATGGCTCTGGGCTTGAGCGCCTCCGGCAACTCACGGGCCAGATCGATGGTCAGCAGACCATGCTCCAGCTTGGCGCCCTGCACTTCCACGTGCTGGCTCAGCTTGAAGGCGAGCTCGAAGTCACGCTCGGCAATCCCCTGATGGAGGAACTGACGTTCACCGGCCGCGGCCCCTTTACGACCCTTCACCTTGAGGGTGCCGTTTTCGGTCTCCAGCTCCAGCTCTTCGCGCTCGAAGCCAGCCACGGCGACTGTGATGCGATAGCCATCCTGATCGCGCTTTTCAATGTTGTACGGGGGGTAAGCGGCGGTCTTCTGCTCGAACAGACCTTCCAGCTCACGGGCCATCCGCTCGAAGCCGACGGCGTTGGAATAGAGATGAGAAAAATCGAGGTTACGCATAATCCTATCCTTCTAATAAGCAACAGGGTCAACTCTCCACAGGCCCGTCATCGGCACCCGGGAAATTTTAAAATTTCAGTGAATTCAAGCTATCAGCCGTTGATCTCTATCTTGCGCGGCTTCATCGCCTCGGGCACTTCACGCACAAGCTCGATGTGCAGCAAGCCGTTTTTCAGGTCGGCCCCTTTCACCCGCACATAGTCGGCCAGCTGGAAGCGGCGCTCGAAACCACGCTCGGCGATCCCCTGATAGAGATAGTTGCGCCCGGTATCGGCCTGCTTGTTGCCCTTCACCGTCAACAGATTTTCCTGGAAGCTCAGCTCCAGCTCTTCCTGGGTAAAGCCTGCCACCGCCATGCTGATGCGGTAGTCGTTGTCACCCAGTTGCTCGATGTTGTAGGGGGGATAGCCGGCATTGCCATTGCTGGCCGCAGATTCGATGAGATTGGCCAGACGATCGAAACCGATGGCAGAACGATAGAGCGGAGAAAAGTCGATAGAACGCATAGTATTACCCTCTTATGAGCGATAACGGATTGTTTGCCCTCCTTATGGACGGGCGCTTGGTCGAAACCTCTGTCGAGCATTCCGGCCTTGTTACCTATATAGGGGTTCACTTTTTCCTTTCAAGGGGATTTTTTCAAATTTTTTAAATGGCCGCGCCGACCTGTAGAACATCAACCTGTTGGCCCGATGGTGATGATAATCGACCCGTGGGCCACTGATGGCAACTCGCTTAGCGCCCCATAATTGGTTGCATATCCACCAGCCAACATGGAGCCATCCCATGAAGATTACCCAGGTTCGCAACGCCACCTTGCTGCTCGACTATGCCGGCACCCGCTTTCTGATCGACCCCATGCTCTCGGCCAAGGGGGCCTTCCCCGGCTTTGAGGGCACCGCCAACAGCCAGCTGCGCAATCCGCTGGTCGAGCTGCCGCTGCCGCTCGATGAGCTGGTCGATGTGGATGCCGTTATCGTCACCCACGACCATCCCGACCACTGGGATGATGCCGCCAGAGCCCTGCTCCCCAAGCATCTGCCGCTCTTGGTGCAACATCAGAAAGATGCCGATGCCATTCGTGCCAGTGGCTTTGAGGATGTGCGCCTGCTGAGCGACCAGCCCGCGTTTGCCGGCATTCGCCTGCAGCAGACTGGTGGCCAGCACGGCAGCGACCAGTTGATGGCGGTACTGGGCGAGCGCATGGGAGAGGTATGCGGCGTGGTCTTCTCCCATCCCGATGAACAGAGCCTCTATCTGGCCGGTGATACCATCTGGCATCCCTCGGTCAAACAAGCCCTGCAACAGCATCAACCCGAGGTCATCATCCTCAACTGTGGCGATGCACAGGTGCCCGGACTCGGTTCCATCATCATGGGCAAGGAGGATGTCGCCGCCGCTTATCAGGCCGCACCGCAAGCCACGCTGATCGCCAGCCATATGGAGGCGGTCAACCACGCCGTGCTGTCACGTCAGGAACTTCATACCTATCTGACCGAGCGAGGCATGATGGATCGGGTGCGGATACCGGCGGATGGCGAGGCTCTCTCGCTGTAACTGACTGGGCCATGCCGAACAGCGCGCACGGCCCTTCGGCTTTCACTGCCAAATGCTTATGATGAGAGGTCTGCGCGTAGAGAGGAGCCAACACCATGACCACCCCGAGCGTTGCCGTGGTGACCTTCGATCACTTCAGCCCTTTTCACTGCGCCGTCCCCTGCCTCATCTTCGGCGATATTCTGCCGGGCCAGCCGCTGTTCGAGCTCAAGATCTGCTGCGGCGATGGCAACCGCCACGCACACTCGGCACAAGGCTTCACCATTCAGGCCTCCTATGGGCTGGAGGTGCTGGCCGAGGCGGAGATCATCGTCATCCCCTTCTGGCATGACCCGGCAGCCCGGCCACCGGCGGCACTGCTCGATGCCCTGATCGCCGCCAGAGCCAGAGGTGCCCGGCTGGTCGGGCTCTGCCTCGGCACCTATGTGCTCGCCTACGCCGGACTGCTCAATGGTCGCAAGGCATCGACCCACTGGGAGTACGAGCAGGATTTCTGCCGCCGCTTTCCCTGCGTGCAGCTCGATACCAATGCCCTCTATGTCGATGATGATGGACTGGTCACCTCGGCAGGCACCGCCGCTGGGCTGGACTGCTGCCTCTATCTGGTGCGCCAGTACCACGGCTCAGCCATCGCCAACAAGGTGGCGCGGCGGCTGGTGATCCCGCCCCACCGGGAAGGGGGTCAGGCCCAGTTTATCGAGCAGCCGGTGCCCGCCTCCACCCGCGATGTCCGGATGAACCAGTTGCTCGACCACCTGCGTGCCCATCTGGCCGAGCCTCACACCCTGGACTCTCTGGCAGATCACACCCTGATGAGTCGACGCACCTTTACCCGCCGTTTTCATCAGGCAACCGGCCTTTCAGTGGGTGAATGGCTGCTGGCGGAGCGGCTCAGGCGCAGTCAGGAGTTACTGGAAGTGAGCGGTCATTCCATCGATCGCATCGCCGAGCTGGTCGGCTTCAAGAGTGCCACCTCCCTGCGCAATCACTTCCGCGCCCGCTTTGCCATCTCCCCCAGCGAGTGGCGACGATCTTTTCGCGGCAACAATGTCTGATGACATCCTCTATACCCGCTCACTCCGCTATGGCAGGCTAACCAGAAATCCCGAGGAGTCATCCCATGTCCCGCTCCGAACGCCTGCTGGCCCTGCTCCAGCTGCTGCGCGGCCACCGTTACGCCATAACTGGCGGGGAGCTGGCCAGCCAGCTTGGCATCAGCCTGCGCACCCTCTATCGGGATATCGCCACCCTGCAGGCGCAAGGTGCCCATATCGAGGGTGAACCCGGGATCGGCTATGTGCTGCGTCCCGGCTTCATGCTGCCGCCATTGATGTTCAGTGCAGAGGAGCTGGATGCGCTGGTGCTGGGGTCACGTTGGGTCGTCGCCCACGGTGATGGAGCATTGAGTGTATCGGCCAGCAGTGCGCTGGCCAAGATAGAAGCCGTGCTACCCGCCGACTATCGCCAGCAGCTCCAGAGCAATGCCCTGCTGATCGGTACCTCCCGCAGCGACAACCACACAGATGAAGCCCTGCTGCGCTGCGCCATCCGCCAGCAACGCAAGGTGACCCTGAGCTATCGCGATCTCAAGGATGAGACCTCTGAGCGCACCGTCTGGCCCTTTGCCCTCGGCTACTTCGAACAGGTACGGCTACTGGTGGCCTGGTGCGAACTGCGTCAGGGCTTTCGCCACTTTCGGGTCGATCGCATCACCCGGATGCAGCCACAAGATTGCCGCTATCCCAAAAGCAGAGAGAGCCTGCTGAAGGAGTGGCGCGCCACCCAGCAGATCCCGCAGCCGAAATTCATTGCTGACAGAAACTGACCGCAGGTAACGCCATGCTGACGGGGTCGGCGCCGATGCGCCATCTCATCAACAAGGAGTATCACCATGTTAGTCCCCCAGTTCACCATCCTCTACGTTGCCAACCCGACCCGCAGCGCGCTCTTTTACCGCGAGCTGTTCGGGCGTGAACCGGTGGAGGAGTCACCTACCTTTGCCATGTTCGTATTCGAGTCAGGCGCCAGACTGGCGCTCTGGTCCAGTACCACCGTCGAGCCAGCCGTTACCCAAAGTGCTGGCGCCATGGAACTGGCCTTCTCGCTGCCTGATGAAACCAGTGTCGATTCTGGCTTGTCAGAGTGGCAAGCTCGTGGCCTGACCATCATCCAGCAACCAACCCGGATGGAGTTTGGCTATACCGGCATGGCTGTTGATCCCGATGGCCATCGCCTGCGACTCTACTGCCTGGCACCAGAACTGAGCTGAGTTATAACCATCAACACCAAGCGGTTTCATGTTTCACGTGGAACGTGGAACGTGGAACGTGGCCAGAAAAACAAAAAGCCGCTCACAGGGAGCGGCTTTTTTATATCGAGCTGACAGCGTCGATTAAACGTCGAGGTTGGCTACGCGCAGGGCGTTGGTCTCGATAAAGTCACGACGGGGCTCAACGGCATCACCCATCAGGGTGGAGAAGAGCTGGTCAGCGCCGACGGCGTCGTCGATGGTGACGCGCAGCATGCGGCGGGCTTCCGGATCCATGGTGGTTTCCCACAGTTGGTCCGGGTTCATCTCACCCAGCCCTTTATAGCGCTGGATGTAGATGCCGCGTTTGCCTTCGCCCATCAGCCACTCGACGGCTTCCACGAAGTTGGCAACCGGCTTCACCTTCTCGCCACGCTTGATGAAACCACCTTCCTCGATCAGGTTGGCGATCTCCTTACCCAGCGAAACCAGCTGACGGTATTCACCGGACTGCAGGAAGTCGTAGCTGAGCGGATATTCGCGATCGACACCGTGCTGACGTACCACGGCGTGCGGAACGTACAGGCTGCGCTCTTCGTCACGACGAACCTGGATCTGGTACTGGATACCGTGGTTGCTCTCGTTGAGCACGGCTTCCATACCCTGACACCAGGCCAGCAGATCGCTCTCGCTGTTCAGCAGCGCTTCGTTCAGCTCCGGCTGATAGATCAGCTGGGTCAGCACGGCTTCCGGCGCACGGCGGGACATGCGGGTGATCAGGTGAGTCACCGAGCGATGCTGGTTGACCAGACGCTCCAGTGCCTCGCCACCGATGGCCGGGGCAGACTCGTTAACGTGCAGGGTAGCACCATCCAGCGCCATGGCGGTCTGGTACTGCAGCAGCGCGTCTTCGTCTTTCAAATACTGCTCCTGCTTGCCCTTCTTAACCTTGTAGAGCGGCGGCTGGGCGATGTAGACGTAGCCACGTTCGATGATTTCCGGCATCTGACGATAGAAGAAGGTCAGCAGCAGGGTTCGGATGTGCGCACCATCGACGTCCGCATCGGTCATGATGATGATGTTGTGATAACGCAGCTTGTCCGGGTTGTACTCGTCGCGACCGATACCGCAGCCCAGTGCGGTGATCAGGGTGCCCACCTCTTGCGAGGAGATCATCTTGTCGAAACGGGCCTTCTCTACGTTCAGGATCTTGCCCTTGAGCGGCAGGATGGCCTGGTTCTTACGGTTGCGACCTTGCTTGGCGGAACCGCCAGCAGAGTCCCCTTCCACTATGTAGAGTTCGGAGAGAGCCGGGTCTTTTTCCTGACAGTCAGCCAGCTTGCCGGGCAGACCGGCGATATCCAGCGCGCCTTTGCGGCGAGTCAGTTCGCGAGCTTTGCGGGCCGCTTCACGGGCACGGGCCGCATCGATGATCTTGTTGACCACTATCTTGGCATCGCCCGGGTTTTCCAGCAGGAAGTCCGCCAGCTTCTCACCCATCGCCTGTTCAACGGCGGTCTTCACTTCGGAAGAGACCAGCTTGTCTTTGGTCTGGGAGGAGAACTTGGGATCCGGCACCTTGACGGAGATAACGGCAATCAGACCTTCACGTACGTCGTCGCCACTGGCGGCAGACTTGGCCTTCTTGCTGTAGTCCTCTTTGTCCATATAGGAGTTCAGAGTACGGGTCAGCGCGGTACGGAAACCAACGAGGTGAGTACCACCATCCCGCTGCGGGATGTTGTTGGTGAAGCAGTAGACCCCTTCCTGATAGGCGTCGTTCCACTGCATCGCCACTTCAACGCCGATACCATCCTGCTCGGTGGTGAAATGGAACACCTTCGGGTGGATCGGGGTCTTGTTCTGGTTCAGGTATTCAACGAATGCCTTGATGCCACCCTCGTAGCAGAAATGCGCCTCGCGGCCATCACGCTCGTCTTGCAGACGGATGGAGACACCGGAGTTGAGGAAGGAGAGCTCGCGCAGGCGCTTGGCCAGGATCTCGTAGTGGAACAGGGTATCGCTGAAAATGGCCGGGCTCGGCCAGAAGCGAACTTCGGTCCCGGTACCGGTGCTGTCGCCAATCTGCTTGAGCGGCGCTTGCGGCTCACCCAGATGATAGGTCTGCTCGTAGACGTGGCCGTTACGACGAATAGTCAGCAACAGCTTGTCAGAGAGGGCGTTAACTACCGAGACACCCACGCCATGCAGGCCGCCGGATACCTTGTAGGAGTTGTCATCAAACTTACCGCCAGCGTGCAGCACGGTCATGATGACCTCTGCGGCGGAGCGGCCCTCCTCCTCGTGCATGTCTACCGGGATACCCCGGCCATTGTCACGCACAGAGACAGAACCGTCGGAATGGATCTTGACCAGAATATCGGAGCAGTAGCCAGCGAGCGCCTCGTCAATGGAGTTATCGACGACCTCGAACACCATGTGGTGCAGACCCGAGCCATCATCCGTATCGCCGATATACATCCCCGGGCGCTTGCGGACCGCATCCAGGCCCTTCAGCACCTTGATATTCGAGGAGTCGTAAGTATTTTCACTCATAGCTTACTCTCTGCCTTCTCTAACGTTTCGGAGATTTTACCCTGTTCCACGTGGAACAACTTGCAGTCATTCGCATCCATCATGTCTGCGAGCTGACCGGTGTCGATGGCGGTGATAAACACCTGGGACGCACACTGCTTCAGCCTTGCGGCCAGCAAGCGGCGCTTGTCGACATCCAGTTCAGAGGCAAAATCGTCAATTAAAAAAATACAGCCACGGCTGCTATGTTGATTCAAATAGAGCCCTTGGGCCAGTCGCATGGCGCAGACCAGCAACTTCAGCTGACCCCGGGACAAAATATCCTGAGCGGGCACCCCGTTCGCCTTGAGGCGCACATCGGCTTTTTGTGGACCGACACCGGTATAGCCCAGCGCCCGATCCCGCTCAAACCCCGCCTCCAGCAGATCGCCGAGGGGAGTGTCTTTCTCCCAGCCCCGGTAAAAGCCGAGACTGATATCGAATTCCGGCAGAAAATCCGTCGTCATCTCCTTGATCAGGGGCGTAATGGCCTGACAATAACTGGCGCGAAACTCGGCCAGCTCACCACCCAGCCGCACCAGCTCCTGATCCCAGAACGCCAGCTGGCGGTACTGGGTACTCTGGCGCAGCAGCGCATTGCGCTGTTTCAGCAGCCGCCGCACTCGTCCCCACAGGGCAAAGAAGGTCGGCTCCTGATGGAAGACCCCCCAATCGAGCCAGGCGCGGCGAGCCTGAGGCCCGCCCGTCAGCAAGTTGAAACCATCGGGATGGATCAACTGCACCGGCAACAGCTCCGCCAAATCGGCAAGCCGCTGGGCCTGTGCCCCGGCAATCTTGAGCTGGGTCTCGCCACTCTTATCTTTGGCAAGACCGATCGGTACCTGACGCCCCTCCAGCTCGCACTGGGCAAACAGGGTAAACGCCCTCTCCCCCTGGCGGATGACCCGCCCGGTCAAATGAGTGCGAAAGGAGCGCCCCAGACCAAGGTAGTGAATGGCTTCCAGCACGCTGGTCTTGCCACTGCCATTGCACCCGACCAAAATGTTGAGGCCGGGCGACAGCTTGAGACTGGCTTGCTGGATATTGCGAAAGTCGCTGAGCTGGAGTTTGACCAGGGACACGACTAGATCCGCATCGGCATCACCACGTACTGAGCATCCTGATGTTCAAAATCCTCAATAATGGCACTGCTGATGGAATCGCTCAGGCTAATCCGAATTTGGTCACATTTTAACGTATTCAGCACGTCGAGCACATAAGAGACGTTAAAGCCGATCTCCATCTCGCCAGCGGCATATTGTACGTCAAGCAGCTCTTCGGCTTCTTCCTGTTCCGGGTTGTTGGCGGTGATGCGCAGCAGGTTTTCCTGCAGATTGAGACGCACCCCACGGAATTTCTCGTTGGAGAGGATGGCGGCGCGGGCAAACGCCTGACGCAGATCCTCACGGCCGGCGATCAAGGCCTTGTCGCTGTTGCGCGGAATGACGCGGCGCCAGTCCGGGAAGCGGCCATCCACCAGCTTGGAGGTGAAGATGAAGCCGTCCAGCGCAGCACGCAGATTACTGCGACCGATCTGCAGCCGCACCGGCTTGTCTTCCGCTTCCAGCAGACGCACCAGCTCCAATACCCCTTTGCGCGGCAGGATAACCTGATGATCGGGCAGCGATTCCCCTACTACCTCGCGGCGGCAGGTGGCCAGACGGTGACCGTCGGTCGCCACGGTGCGCAGACCGTGACCTTCGCTCTCGAACAGCATGCCATTCAGGTAGTAACGCACGTCCTGGCTGGCCATGGAGAACTGGGTCGCATCGATCAGCTTCTTCAGCTCCAGCTGGCTGATATCAAACTCGAGCACGGATTCCCAATCCTCGATGTTCGGATACTCGGTTGCCGGCAGGGTCGAGAGGTTGAAGCGGGAACGACCGGAGCGGATGATCAGGCGCTCGCCTTCGGTATTGAGACGGATCTCGGCGCCTTCCGGCAGACCACGGCAGATATCCAGCAGCTTGCGCGCCGGTACTGTGGTGCGGCCATCTTCGCTGGCCCCGTTCAGATAGACCTGACCGATCATCTCTACTTCGAGATCGGTACCGGTCAGTGACAGCAGACCGTTGCTGACATCAAGCAGCACGTTGCCGAGGATCGGCAGGGTCGGTCGGCCGCCGAGGGCGCCGGACACCAGTTGCAGAGGACGTAACAGGGCCTCACGGCTAATTTCGAGCTGCATCTGTGCTCTCCGTTGTGATTAGGAGGAAAAGATTCGGATCAGGTTGGAATATTCGCGCTGCATCTGTCCACTCGATTCCGTTATCAGGAAGAAAGAGTACGGATCAGGTTGGAATAGTCCTCCTTGATGTCGTGACTCTCCTCCTTCAGCTGCTCGATCTTGCGGCAGGCATGAAGAACGGTAGTGTGGTCACGGCCACCAAAGGCATCACCTATCTCCGGCAAACTGTGGTTGGTCAGCTCCTTGGCCAGTGCCATCGCCAGTTGGCGCGGACGGGCAACAGAGCGGGAACGGCGCTTGGAGAGCAGATCCGCCAGCTTGATCTTGTAGTACTCCGCCACCGTCTTCTGGATATTGTCGATGGTGACCAGCTTCTCCTGCAGTGCCAACAGGTCGCGCAGCGCTTCGCGCACGAAATCAATATTGATGGCACGGCCGGTGAAGTTGGCGTTGGCGATCACCCGGTTGAGGGCACCTTCCAGTTCACGGACGTTGGATCGCAGACGTTTGGCGATGAAGAAGGCCACTTCGTCCGGCAGATGGATCTGGTTCTCGTCTGCCTTGCGCATCAGGATCGCGACGCGGGTCTCCAGCTCCGGCGGTTCGATCGCCACGGTCAGGCCCCAGCCGAAGCGGGACTTGAGGCGATCCTCGACACCGTTGATCTCCTTCGGATAGCGATCCGAGGTGAGGATGATCTGCTGGTTACCTTCCAGCAAGGCATTGAAGGTATGGAAGAACTCCTCCTGGGAGCGCTCCTTGTTGGCGAAGAACTGGATGTCATCGATGAGCAGGGCATCGACGCTGCGGTAGTAACGCTTGAACTCTTCAATGGCGTTGTTTTGCAGCGCTTTCACCATGTCCTGAACAAACCGCTCGGAGTGCATATAGATGACTTTGGCATCTTTTTTACTCTCCTTGATAGCATTGCCAACGGCGTGCAACAGGTGGGTTTTACCCAGGCCGGTGCCGCCATAGAGGAACAGCGGGTTGTAAGCACCACCCGGATTGTCCGCTACCTGACGGGCAGCCGCACGCGCCAACTGGTTGGACTTACCCTCGACGAAATTCTCGAAGGTATAGTTCACGTTGGTATTGCTCTTGTGGTTCGGCTCGGGCTTGGCTTCAGCCTTGCTTTCCCAGCTCTTCTGCAAGTTATTCACAGGCGCGGCACCCTGTACCGGCGCTCTGGCGACAGCAACAGGATGGGGACGATTACCTATATCAAAACGCAGGGCGGGGCCGTCGACCCCGCAGAGTTCGTTGATGATGCCGTTAACCCGGATGAGATACTTGTCTCGTACCCAGTCCAGAACAAAGCGATTCGGTGCATACAGGGTCAGAGTATTGTCACTCAACTCCGCTTGAAGCGGCCGGATCCACATGCTGAATTCTGCCGAGGGCAACTCATCTTGCAGCCGGTTAAGGCACTGCTGCCATAGCGAAGCAGTCACTCTAAACTCCTGTCGATTGATTAACTAAAGACCGGCTATTCTACGTTTTTAGCCGCCGGATCTCCAGCCATCGCCCGGTGGATCCAGCAAATAAGATCCTTGACTTTCAAGGATCCAGCGCCTTTGGATCGGATTTCATCCCCAAAGTTACCCACAGCTTGATCCACCGTCCGGATTGGTCGATCCCGTGCTTCTCTCCTGTTATTTCATATAACCAAATGTCATTTATTTTTTAAATTTTATTCCAATAACATCAGGGCCAAACCAGTTATTACAACTACAAATACAAGACATTGAGAGAGAGAAACACCATGAAAACATCCATCAAACTGATTTCCGGCGCAGCCATCCTGCTCGCCACCCTGTCCGGTCAGGCCATCGCCCAGGAGACCATCAAGGTCGGCATGTCTGGCAAATATTTCCCGTTCACCTTCGTCAAGCAGGACAAGCTGCAAGGGTTTGAAGTGGATATGTGGAACCAGATCGGCGAGCGTACCGGCTACAAGGTCGAATTCGTGACTGCCAGCTTCTCCGGCCTGTTCGGCATGCTGGAAACCGGCCGCATCGACACCATCTCCAACCAGATCACCATCACCGACGAGCGCAAGGCGAAGTACGACTTCTCCCAGCCTTACGTCTATGACGGCGCCCAGATCGTGGTACGCAAGGGCAACAGCACCATTCACGGTATCAAGGATCTGGAAGGCAAGAAGGTGGCCGTGAACCTGGGTTCCAACTTTGAAGAGCTGCTGCGCAAGAATGACCCGAACAAGAAGATCGACATCCGCACCTATGACTCCGCCTTCGAGCAGGATGTCGCCTTGGGTCGCATCGATGCCTTCGTGATGGACCGCGTCTCCACCGCCCAGCTGATCAAGGAGTCCAAGCTGCCGCTGCAACAGGCTGGCGCACCGTTCGAGACTATCGAGAACGCCCTGCCCTTCCTGAAGACCCCGGAGAAACAGGCGCTGCTGAAGAAGGTCGACGAGGCCCTGACCGCCATGCGCAAGGATGGCTCCCTGCGTCAGATCTCCGAGAAATGGTTCGCTTCCGACATCACCGACAAATAAATGATGGAATTTGACCTCGAATACACGCTGGGGCTGTTTCCCATCCTGCTCAAATATCTGGGCACTACGATGGAGATGGCCCTGTGGGGATTCGTGCTGGCACTCGTACTCTCGCTGGCCCTGGCGATAGTACGGGTGTTTCGCGTCCCCGCGATTCACTGGCTGGCGATGCTCTATATCTCGTTCTTTCGGGGTACACCGCTACTCGTTCAGCTGTTCCTGCTCTACTACGGACTGCCGCAACTGTTCCCGATCTTCGTGGGGATGGATGCCTTTACCGCCGCCATCGTCGGTCTGACCCTGCACTTCGCCGCCTATATGGCCGAGTCGATCCGCGCAGCCATCCTCGGCATTCACAAAAGCCAGATGGAAGCGGCGCTCAGTATCGGCATGAGCCGTTATCAGGCGATGCAGCGGATCATCCTGCCGCAGGCGGCCCGTATCGCCACTCCGTCGCTGATGAACTACTTCATCGATATGATCAAGAGCACCTCGCTGGCCTTCACCCTGGGGGTAGCCGAGATCATGGGCAAAGCGCAGATGGAAGCCTCCTCCTCCTTCAAGTTCTTCGAGAGCTTTATGGCGGTGGCGCTGATCTACTGGGTAGTGGTGATCTTCTTTACCCGCTTGCAGCATCTGCTGGAAGTCCGTCTCAACCGTGCCTATTAAAGGAGGGCGTTCATGATCAAGCTAACCGGCCTCTCCAAGGCATATCACGGCAATCAGGTGCTCAACGGCATCGATCTGGAGGTCAAAAAGGGGGAAATTGTCGTCATCATCGGCCCCTCAGGCACCGGCAAGTCGACCCTGTTGCGCTGCCTGAACCTGCTGGAGACCCCGGATGCGGGCACCCTTGCCATCGACGATCTCGAGCTCAATCTGGCCAAGGCCAGCGAACAGCAGGCGATCGAGCTGCGTAAACGGGCCTCCTTCGTGTTCCAGAACTACGCCCTGTTTGCCAACAAGACGGCGCTCGACAACATCGCCGAAGGGCTGATCACCGTCTGGAAGCAACCAAAAGCGGAGGCCCGTGCCACAGCGCTCGGCATCCTCAAGGACATTGGTCTTGCCGACAAGCAGGATGCCTATCCGGCGTCGCTCTCGGGCGGCCAGCAACAACGGGTCGGCATTGGCCGCGCCATGGCGGCCCACTCCAAGGCGATCCTGTTTGACGAGCCCACCTCGGCCCTCGATCCCGAGTGGGTCGACGAGGTTTTGGGACTGATGAAAGAGTTGGCCCGCCAGCACCAGACCATGGTGGTGGTGACCCATGAGATTGAATTTGCTCGTGATGTTGCCGATCGGGTGATCTTCATGGAAGGGGGGCGGATCGTCGAGCAGGGCCCGCCGGATCAGATATTGGTCGATCCCAAGGATCCCCGTACCCGGGAGTTCTTGCGGAAAGTCCTTAAATAGCTCTCTCTTTGGCGGCCTGGCCGCCTTTTTTATTGAGGGATCCCTTGTTTAACCCCGGGTTGCCAGTATAATCCGGAGCCCTTGATCCTCTGGATCCTCACGCTCGGCAGCGGCCTTTTCAAGACCACGGCAGGATGAGAGGGAACGGCGGATTGACTAAAAGCCGAACTCTGTTTAGAATTCGGCCTCTTTTGCTAGTCGTCACACGCTATAGCTGGCGCGTCGGCTAAGTGTGACAATCAAAACTGTACAGAAATACGGAATCGAATCATGAAACGTACTTTTCAACCGTCCAACCTGAAGCGCAAGCGCTCTCACGGTTTCCGCGCCCGCATGGCAACTGCCAACGGTCGTAAAGTTCTGGCCGCTCGTCGTGCCAAGGGTCGTGCCCGTCTGGTAGTTTAATGCCTACCCAGCACACCTTCTCTCGGGAGTTACGTCTGTTAACTCCCGAACACTTCAAACGCGTTTTCGCCGAGCCTGTCCGGGCTGCTTCCCCGCAAATTACGCTTCTCGCCTGCCCCAATTCACTCGAACACTCTCGTCTTGGTCTCGCTGTGCCCAAAAAAGCACTCAAGCGTGCCGTCTGGCGTAACCGTGTCAAACGGGTGGTCCGGGAAAGTTTCCGCCTCAAACAACATCAGCTGCCCGCTATCGACATCGTGGTGATCGCCAAAGCCGGTGTGAAAGAGATGGATAACGAGGAACTGTTCAAGTTACTGGAAAAGCTATGGCGCACTCTGTCACGCCGTTGCAATGGGTAGCTATCAAACTGATACGCCTGTATCAGCTAATCATTAGCCCTCTGCTCGGGCCGCGCTGCCGTTTTACTCCAACTTGTTCCCAATTTGCGATAGAAGCCATCCGACTTCACGGTTTCATAAAAGGCGTTTGGTTAGCTAGCAAACGTCTATTAAAATGCCATCCCTTATCCGAGGGTGGTTATGACCCGGTTCCGCAACCAAAGCGAAGAAACTGAAGACTATGGAATCACAACGCAATCTACTCCTGATCGGTTTGCTGTTCGTGAGCTTTCTGCTCTGGCAACAGTGGGAGTCCGACAAGGCTCCGAAGCCGGCCCCGACTACCGTGGCCCAAACCGAACATTTCGTACCTGAAGCCGGTCAGACCGGTGATATTCCTCAGGTTTCCGAGCAAGCCAACGCGACTGCCGCACGCAAGCTGATCACCGTCTCCTCTGACGTGCTCAAGCTGACCCTAGATACCCAGGGTGGTGACGTCGTGTCTGCCGAACTGCTGTCTCACAAACTGGAAGAGGGCAAGGACCAACCGTTCGTGCTGCTGACCAGCAAGCCTGAGCACCTCTATATCGCCCAGAGCGGTCTGGTGGGTCGCAACGGTCCGGACAGTCAGGCCGAAGGTCGTCCTACCTATGAAGCCGCCCAGACCAGCTATCAGCTGGCCGATGGTCAGGATCAAGTCGTCGTTCCGATGACCTGGACCGACAGCAAGGGCGTGGTCTTCACCAAGGAGTTCATCCTCAAGCGTGGCGACTATGCCGTTGGCGTTGATTACAAGATCGACAACAAATCTGCCGAGCCGGTTCAGGTGCAGTTCTATGGTCAGCTGAAGCAGACCGTAGCAACGCCGAAGGATCAGGAAGGTCATGCCATGGTAGCCAGCGCTTACCGTGGTGGTGCCTTCTCCACTGAAGATACCCGCTACAAGAAGTACACCTTCGACGAGATGAAGGATGCCGACCTGAACAAGACCACCAAGGGTGGTTGGGTCGCCATGCTGCAACACTACTTCGTCTCTGCCTGGGCACCGAATGCCGACGATACCAACAGCTTCTACAGCCGCGTGATCCCTGGTAAAGGCCAGGCCATCATCGGTTACAAGGCGCCGCTGGTAGACGTGGCCGCCGGCCAACAGGCCGAAGTGACCAGCAAGCTGTGGGTCGGTCCCAAGCTGCAAGACCAGATGGCCAAGGTGGCTAACCACCTCGACCTGACCGTCGACTACGGCTGGCTGTGGTTCATCGCCCAACCGCTGCACTGGCTGCTGACCGTGTTCCACGGTTTCGTCCAGAACTGGGGTCTGGCCATTATCATGCTGACCCTGCTGGTACGCGGCATCATGTTCCCGCTGACCAAGGCCCAGTACACCTCCATGGCCAAGATGCGCATGCTGCAACCCAAGATTGCGGCCCTGCGTGAGCGCTTCGGCGATGACCGCCAGAAGATGTCTCAGGGCATGATGGAGCTGTACAAGAAGGAGAAGGTCAACCCGCTGGGTGGCTGCCTGCCGATCCTGGTTCAGATGCCGATCTTCATCGCCCTCTACTGGGCACTGATGGAGTCCGTTGAACTGCGTCACGCGCCGTTTGCCCTGTGGATCACTGACCTGTCAGTGAAGGACCCCTTCTTCGTGCTGCCAATCCTCATGGGTGCCTCCATGTGGTATCTGCAGAAGATGAGCCCGACCACCGTAACCGACCCGATGCAGCAGAAAGTGATGCAGTTCATGCCGATCATCTTCACTTTCATGTTCCTCTGGTTCCCGGCTGGCCTGACTCTCTACTGGCTGGTGAGCAACGTCATCTCCATCATCCAGCAGACCATCATCTATCGTCAGCTGGAGAAGAAAGGACTGCATTCACGCAGCTAATCTTCCCGTGATGACAAAAGAGGCGGCCTTCGGGCCGCCTTTTTTATTACAATGTCTCCCACTACGTTTTCCTATCAGCGAACAAACGAGCCAAGCAAGATGACAACAGATACGATCGTGGCCCAGGCCACCGCGCCAGGCCGTGGTGGCGTCGGCATAGTCCGGGTCTCCGGCCCCGCCGCCGAACAGGTCGCCGGGATAGTGCTCGGCAAGCTCCCGCGGGTGCGCTACGCCGAATATCTGCCGTTCAAGGATGAGCAAGGCCAGGTACTGGATCAGGGCATCGCCCTGCTGTTCAAAGCACCCAACAGCTTTACCGGCGAGGATGTGCTGGAGCTGCAGGGCCACGGCGGCCCCGTCATCATGGACATGCTGATCCGCCGCATTCTGAAAATCGATGGCATCCGCCCTGCCCGCCCCGGCGAGTTCAGCGAGCGCGCCTTCATCAACGACAAGCTGGATCTGGCCCAGGCCGAAGCTATCGCTGACCTTATTGAAGCCTCCAGCGAACAGGCCGCCCGCAGCGCCATGCACTCCCTGCAGGGGCAGTTCTCCAGCAAAATCCAGCAACTGGTGGAGAGCCTGATCCGGCTGCGCATCTATGTGGAAGCGGCCATCGACTTCCCGGACGAGGAGATCGACTTCCTCTCCGACGGCAAGGTGGCGGGCGACCTCTACGCCATCATGTCCGAGCTGGACGACGTGCGCGGGGAAGCCAAACAGGGCGCTCTGCTGCGGGAAGGGATGAAGGTGGTGATCGCCGGTCGTCCCAACGCCGGCAAATCGAGCCTGCTCAATGCCCTCGCGGGCCGCGAGTCGGCCATCGTCACCGAGATCGCTGGCACCACCCGCGACGTGCTGCGCGAACACATCCATCTCGATGGCATGCCGCTGCACATCATCGACACCGCCGGTCTGCGCGACACTCAGGACAAGGTGGAGCAGATCGGTATCGAACGCGCCTGGGCCGAGATTGAACAGGCCGATCGGGTGCTGTTTATGGTGGATGGCACCACCACGGACGCGGTTGACCCGCGGGAGATCTGGCCGGAATTTGTTGATCGGTTGCCAAAAAACATCGGCCTCACCGTCATTCGCAACAAGGCCGATCTGACCGGCGAGGATCTGGCACCGAGCCAGGAGCAGGGCCACGCCGTCTACCGCATCTCCGCCAAAACCGAGCTGGGGCTGCCCGCCCTGCGCGAGCACCTGAAAGCCTGCATGGGCTTCCAGGGCAACACCGAAGGGGGCTTTATGGCCCGCCGCCGCCATCTGGATGCGCTGGAGCGTGCTGCCGAGCGGCTGCTGGTGGCCAAAGAGCAGCTGGAAGTGTTCGTGGCTGGCGAGCTGGTGGCCGAAGAGTTGCGCCTGGCGCAGGAGTCCCTCTCCGAGATCACCGGTGAATTCAGCTCCGACGATCTGCTGGGTCGTATCTTCTCCAGCTTCTGCATCGGCAAGTAATGTGGTGAAAAATCAGCAATAAAAAGCAGCCATAAAGAACATAAGACATTGTAAATATTGGACTTTGTTTTTTACTGGCTGTTCTTGCCTGATCTTGTTTCGTGAGAATTTACCCCGAGAGTACCCCGAAGTAACCTCTTGGGGTACTTTTGGGGGACACTCATGAAGATCAGCATCGAATACCGCGCACCGGACGCCGAAGGCAAGCGCGCTCTGCGCTTAACCTATTACGCCGGCTCCTACCTTGAACCAGCCACAGGCATACGCAAGCACAAGCGCAGCAGAGAGAGCCTGGATCTCTTCCTATACGACAAGCCGCGTACCCCAGCACAGCGGCTCCACAACAAAGAAACCCAGCGGGCAGCCGAAGCCATCCGCGCCAAGCGGCTCTTCGAATACGAGACCGGCAAACACCACCTGGATTTTTTGAACGCCCACCAGGCCAGCTTCTTTGAGTACTTCCAGGAAGTGACCGACCAAAAGGCGGCAGGCAGTAAGAGCAACCATTCCATCTGGGTGTCTACCCTCAAGCATTTGCGCCAGTTCCATAAACTGCCGAACCTGACTTTAGAGGAGGTCGATCAGCTGTTCCTGGAGGGTTTTCGGCACTACCTGATGCACAAGGCCCGCACTAAAAGCGGCACGCCACTGAGCCGCAACACCCAGAGCGCCTACTTCAACAAGTTAAGGGCAGCCCTGAACCAAGCAGAGCAGGAGCGGCTGCTGATGGATAATCCGGTACGGCGTGTCAAAGCCATCCAGGGGGAGAAGAACAAGCGCGTTTACCTGACCGAAGACGAAGTTCGAGCCTTGGCCCAGGCTGAGTGCCGCTACGACGTTCTTAAGCGTGCCTTTCTGTTCTCCTGCTGCACTGGCTTGCGCTGGTCCGACATTCACAAGCTAACCTGGGCAGAGCTTGAGCCCTTCTACGGCCATTACCGCATCGTCTTCACCCAGAAGAAGACTAGCGGCCTGCAATACCTGGATCTGAATGACATGGCGATGCGGCTGATGGGGCGCCCAGGCAAGGCAACAGAGCGAATCTTCAAGGGCCTCAAGTACTCGGCCTGGCACAACATGGAGCTCACCCGCTGGGCGTTACAGGCCGGGATCACAAAGAAGGTGACCTTCCACAGCGCACGCCATACCTTCGCCGTGATCCAGCTTAACCGCGGCGTCGATATCTATGCCCTCTCCCGCTTGCTGGGGCACAGTGAATTGAGAACAACAGAGATCTATGCAGACATCCTTGAATCACGGCGAAGAGATGCCATGCTGGATTTCCCCAATGTCTTGGGGTGATAGAAGCACCCTCGACGAGATCATAGCCAGGAAGAGCCAACAAATAGGCCAGCGCGACCATGCGCTGGCCTAGATTATCTTAGATAATATAGATCGGATTTCAGGATCGCCCTGCAGCCCAAGCGGTAACTGGGTTTCACTGAATTGGCTTGTGACCGTTATCGTGAACTTTGTGACCACTTTCGTGATAGTTTGTGACCGTTATCGTGATAGTGCAGGCCGGCCGATGGTAAACCGCCCCTTGGCATGTTCGCAGATAGACCAGCCCAAAGCAGTCAGCTCATCCAATGCCTTACGAACTCGTGATTGCCGCTTGCGATGGGTGGCCGTGCTGACCTCATCGGGAAAGGCATAAGCGACCAAGGTGTCTAACTGCACTGCCCTTTTCTGACCACAATCCACCCAGGCACATAGCCGCTGATGCAACAACCGAGCGATGCTGCCATTCAAGTGCCGAACTTCTGTCATGTCGATACGAACATGGCGACCATTACCCATAATGGCGTAGGTCAGCAAGGGATTAAGCGCCAAAAAAAGTCCATCAGTCTGAGTGTCACTGACATAGTTCGCCAATAAGCGAAAGCCGCTACGCTGGCCAGCCACCTTTGCGATCACCGACACCTTCCACAATCGCTCGATACAGCAACGTACAGTATTGGTATCCCGAGGATTGGCGTATCCAACCTCCTTGGCCAGTTTGCGCAGGCTGCTTCTGACCACCAATACCCTTTGCTGGTTGGCAGCCCAACGAAGATCCAGAAGATCTCGCAATATCACCCCAGTTTCGCTCACCGCAACTGGCTCAATCTCGTTACTTTGTGACTCAAGTCCAGCCAGGGCAACCAACCCCTGAAGCACACGGAGGTCATCTGCACCCAGCGGCTCAGGCCCGGAGAACTCGATCTGATTGCCACCACCGAAACGGTAAATCACCTCCAGCTTGTCACGGCGGCGTTGGCCATGCGAGATCGCCCTAAACAACCCGGGTGCAAGACAGTGCATATGGTCATGCCTAGCATGGGTCAATTCAAAGCAAGACACGTTTGCCTCCCGCTCGGCGTGTTACGCCCAACCTAGCGGGAGCGGGATACAGCACGCCACCTTCCCCCCGCACCAACCAGCGCTCCGGTAGTGGCGGCCCATAATTACTTTTGCTTACCCCAAACCGCACGTGAAGCTTGCTCTTCTCTGCCGATACACCCAGCTGCTGCGCCTCTTTCTTGGTCATAGTGGCGAGGTAGCCCTGCCAGCGCACATTGTCTACCAGCACCGACGAACCACGGCTTGCCTGCTGCAGATCGCCAACTTCTTGGAATACTGCGGATTTGCTGGTGTGGTGTACAAACAACACAGCGCATCCCAGCCTCATGGCCAGCCGCTCCAACTGACCCAGTACCTGCGTCATGGCACAGGCCGCGTTCTCGTCGGCATCGTGGAAGCGCCTCAAAGTATCGATGACAATCAACCTCACCCCTTCAGCCCATATAGCAATCGCTTCCCACCAATGGCTATCCAGCACATTCGGACTGGAGCCCTGCAGCGGTATAAGACGAAGGTTTCGTTCGACGTTGGCACGAAGTTCAGCATCAAGACCTCCGCCCAAGGCAAACAAGCGCTGGTGCAGTACAGGCCAAGGGTCCTCAGCAGGCAGGTAGAGCACGGTTCCCCTGCCCAGCTTGCCAAGTCCAATCCAATCCGGCCCACCGGCGATCTGCATTGCCAGTTGCAATGCCAACATCGATTTGCCCACCCCTCCCGGTGACACCAACGCACCAACGCAGCCAACAGGCAGCCCCGGGAGGACAAAATCGAGGGGTTTCGGAGGTTCAATAAAAGCCGACCGGAGATCCTGGGGGCAGAGAGATGTAATCAGATCCTGTGTCATACCCACCTCACAACCGCCCATGGCTAGCTTGCCGCACACGCTTGGTTACATGCTCAGTGAGTTCGGCGTCTGGTGAAATGCGGTGGGAGAGCAGCCAGTCCAGCAGCTCAACGCGCTTGAAGTAGATCTTTTTGCCTTGTGGCTTGTAATGCGGCAGACGCTTTTCACTGGTCAGCCGGTACACATAGCAGACAGAAACCCCCAGCAACTCAGCGCACTCCTCGGCAGAAAGCACCTCTTTTTGCGCCTGTCCTTGCTGGATTACCAACTGCTTAAGCTCATAAAGCTCTTTCAGGATTGCCCCATTCGGATCACTGAAAACTGACGAATTTTGTTCGCGCATGCAGATTGTCTCCTAGTTACAAACATCAGCATGCAAGAGCGTACCGGGGGCTTGGCGAAATCCTCGTCGCAGTAGTTGTCCAATTTGGGCACCAAGAGCGTTTTTTACGGAAAAACACTTTCACATGTGAAAGCTCGCAAGAAAAAATTACCAAAGGCGCCCTTAGGTTGAGCAATAAGCATAACAAATTAGCGAAAATGGATTACAGCTCCCAAAATCAAGACATCCAACAAAGAAAGCTGTACATTCATACAGCACTAAAATTATCCTGTCCCAACTGGAGGACTTCACCAGTTCCGTGTAAGCTGTCGAACATGAAAAACACAACCTCAAAACTCAACCGTGAGAAGTTAGTCCACTTCTCTGGACACGAAACGTTCCCACTACGTCAAATGTGGCTTAAGAAAGCTTTCGACCAAGCAGCCAACGGGCAGATCACCAAAACTGTCTTCACCGATGATTCCGCTATCGCCACCTTCGGTGTTGGCAAGAACATGGTTGCATCAATTCGGCATTGGGCCTTGGCATGCGGAATTATGACCGATGAAGGGGATGCATTCCGCGTAACAGAATTTGCCATGGACTGCCTGTCAAAGGACGGACTAGATCCGTATGCAGAAAACCCCTCTACTGCATGGTTCGTGCATTGGCAACTAGCAGGCAAGTGTATTCGCTCCACCACGTGGTATTGGCTATTCAACCATGTAACGACTCCTACGTTCACACGCCAAGAGCTCGAAGAGCCTTTGGCAAGCTATGCCCGCAGTCTTGACCCTAAACATCGACTATCTACTGCCACCGTTTCTCGTGACTTGGAGACCTGCATACGCAGCTACGCTCCACGAGCAGCAAGTGGTTCTCCTGAAGATTTTGCCGAGCCTCTACTTGGTGAATTGGGGCTGCTCCATGAGGTCCACAAAGGGCAATACGCGTTCCGGAGAGGCCCCAAAGCCTCGCTCCATGACGGTATCTTTACCTATGCCCTTATCGATTTTTGGAATAAGACAGCAGCCAACCAAAGCTCGCTAGCCTTCGAAGCGATCGCCTATGCCGAAGGGTCGCCAGGACGTGTCTTCAAACTCGACGAGGAGTCGATTGCCCAAAGGCTAATTTCTTTGGCCGACTTCACCGATGGCAAGCTTGCGTGGACCGATTCAGCGGGACTTCGTCAAGTCCATAGAAAACACCTTGCTGATAGCTACAAAAATGAAATGGTGAGACGAGCCTATGATTGAGACAAAAGAGCCGGTGCTATCTGACATCGTTCAGATATCACATCAATACCAACGCTCAATCCGAATCGATGCAGACATTGGCCGTTCCGATGCATTGGACGGCTATATCTTCCATGCCACCGCATCTACAGTGGTGGATGGAATGTGTCGACAGCTTGCGGCAACCAACCAACGTAGTTTTACATGGACAGGCCCATTCGGCGGTGGCAAGTCTTCTTTGGCTGTTGCCTTAGCTAGCGCCCTACACCCCAAAAATGATCTTCGAAATAAAGCTCGCGCAGTCCTTAACCTAAACTCGAAGCCTGATTTCGACAAAGCTTTTCCTGTGCAAAACGGCTGGCTTGTTGTTCCTGTGGTAGGTCGCCGGGGTAGCATCATCAAAGAGCTGGAGCATTCTTTTCGCACAGCTCAAGGCAAGAGTTTTGATGGTCGAAACAAGCCGAATGCACAGCGCATCATTAACGATCTTCTTGCTGAAGCCAAAGCCCGCCTGAATGATGGTGTACTGGTTTTTATCGATGAAATGGGCAAATTCCTTGAGGCATCAGCCTTGGATACAGGTGATGATGTCTATTTCTTTCAAGAGCTAGCAGAGGCAGCGGCACGTTCCGAAGGTCGACTGGTTGTGATTGGAGTGCTGCATCAATCATTCGCACAGTATGCTAACCGCCTCGGGATAGAAACTCGTGATGACTGGACTAAGGTCCAAGGCCGTTACTTGGATCTTCCCTTCGTCGCTGCAAGCGATGAGGTTGTTGAGCTCATCGGTAATGCCATTGAAACCAAACAGAGTCCGGAATGGATGCGGGATGCATCAAAAAAGGTTGCTGAGGCAATCAGTGCTTTGCGCCCCACAGTCGGCAGTAATTTTGCCGCCGCCCTGGAGCGTTGCTGGCCGCTCCATCCCACCATGGCAGCGTTGTTAGGCCCAATCTCTAGGCGGCAATTTGGCCAAAATGAGCGTAGCACCTTCGGTTTTCTCTCCTCGGTAGAGCCTTATGGATTCCGTGCCTACCTGCAATCCACATCCGCATGCCAATCGACTTGCTATCGACCTAGCGATTATTGGGACTATCTGCGCGCGAATCTAGAACCTGCCATATTAGCCTCTTCCGACGGACATCGCTGGTCCCAGGCTGTCGAGGCTGTAGAGCGCGCCGAGGCCAAGTCTGGTGATCCTCTGCTTGTTGCGATCATCAAAAACATAGCCATCATCGATCTGTTCCGTAATGGTTCTGGGTTGTCCGCAGACCTGCGAGTGGTGCTGAGTCTATTCCACGATGTGCCACAGGATCAGATCGAGGGGGCTCTTAATAAGCTCTCATCACTAAAAGTTGCGTTATATAAGAGCTACACCGGTGCCTGGTCTGTTTTTGAGGGAAGTGATTTCGACATCGATGCGGCCATTACCAAAACACTGGCCGCATCTCCAGGAATTGACTACGCCAAGTTATCCGAACTCATGAGCTTACATCCAGTAGTGGCCAAGCGGCATTACCATGAAACGGGTTCTATGCGCTGGATGGAACTCTCTTTATGTAGCATTGAGCGAGCGGAGAAAATCGCTAAAAACTATTCACCCCAACGGGGAGAATTCGGCCAGTTTATTCTTGCTCTTCCTGATCGCGATATGACTATTAGCGAGGCTCGAGAGCGAGCTCAAGCCTGTTCTTATGAACGACCTTGGCCTGTGTTGGTTGGCATCCCAGACAACCATGCTCGCATAGCTGAACTTTCGGCTGAATTAATCGCTTTGGAACAGGTAAGAAAACGCCATGAGCTTGAGGGTGACCCAGTTGCCCGTCGAGAGGTTTCTGCTCGCTTAACAGCTACGCGCTCCATACTCGAAAATCAGTTACAAGCCGCTGTTTCATTGTGTAGGTGGTACGATGGCAGTGACACAGTTATCGAACCTGGAGCAAAACTGTCGCCGCTAGCCTCAGATCTCGCGGACAATCGCTACTGGAATTGTCCTCGGGTGTGGAGCGAGCTAGTCAATCGCGACAACATATCAAGTAACAGCGTCAAAGCTCGGCGTGATTTACTACACGCAATGCTCAACGCCGAAGGCCAAGAACTGTTGGGTATAGAAGGGTTTCCGGCCGAGAGAGGACTTTTTGAAACGCTGCTTGTCGCTCCTAAACTTTATAGAAAAGAAGGGGGGACTTGGCGTTTCTGTGAGCCATCCTCTACCTCCCCTAGCGGCTTCAGCAGATTGTGGGCAATTACCCGACAGCTTTTTTCTGATGCCAATATCTGCGTTGGTGTGAAAACAGTCTATGACTGTTGGAGTGCAATGGGGATGAAGCAGGGTATCCTCCCTGTCTACCTCACAGTGTTCCTATTGGCACACAAGGCTAATCTCGCTGTATACAAAGAGGGAATGTTCATTCCCAAACTCAGCGATGCCGATATAGATGAGTGTTTGCAAGACCCGACCCGCTTTACGCTCCGCTGGATCGCAATTGATAAGGATAAGAGCCAGATTCTTGAAGGAATCGCAAGTCTACTCGAAGAGATCGGTGAAAAGGGCGGCGCAGCAGATCCTTTAGAGGCAGCACGTGGTCTCGTCGCCATGATGTTCAACATGCCTGAATGGGCTCGTCGAACCCAACACTTAGGTGAGACGGCTAAAGCAATTCGGGATATGTTGTTAAAGGCCAATGATCCACACAAAGTCCTATTTGTCGATCTGCCTTCACTACTGGGTGCAACCGACGCGACAACCTATTTGGCTGCTTTGCGAAATCCACTGCAAGAAATCGCAACTGTTTATCCAAAGATGCTCTCCGATATTGAAATCAAAATGCTCGAAGCTCTCGATGCGACTTCAGACGATTTAGCTTCTCTGCGTGAAAGGGCAAAGTTGGTGGCTGGTATCTCTGGTCATTTTCGGCTCGATGCATTCTCTACACGACTAGCGTCATACGATGGTAGTCGTCAGTCTCTTGAAGGGATTTTGAGTCTGGCTGCAGAAAAGCCACCACGCGATTGGGTTGATCGTCACATAGATACGGCCGTGCTCGAGCTTGTCCAGTTTGCTCGCCGATTCCGCGAAGCAGAGGCTTTTGTCGCAGTCAAAGGGCGCGAAGCTCGCAGCGAAGCCATGGCTTTAGTTATTGGCACCGGTGCGAATACTACAACTATCTCTCGATCATTCGCGATTTCGGATCGTCATCGCCAGACAGTTGATAGTAAGGCCATGGAGTTAGTCAAAATGTTCCAAGATCAAGGGTTGGATACTGATGTATCGTTAGCAATCCTTGCCAAAATCAGTTTGCAGCTGGTAAAGGAAAAGGAGCACGTGGATGTCTGAGAGACATGTATTAGGCCTCTCTGGAGGCAAAGACAGTGCCGCCCTTGCCGTGTGGATGCGCGATCATCATCCAGAGCTAGAGATAGACTACTTCTTTACAGATACGGGTGAAGAGCTTCCCGAGGTCTATGAGTTCTTGGGGCGGCTCGAAGGTTATTTGGGAAAGCCCATTGAGAGGCTTAATCCCCGTCGAGATTTCCGTTTTTGGCTTCGCGAGTACAATCACTTTCTGCCTAGCCCACAGACGCGCTGGTGCACTCGCCAACTCAAGTTGGCGCCATTCGAACAATGGGTCAAACCATGGCTGGCAGCCGGAGATACCGTATTTTCCTACGTGGCTATTCGTGCGGATGAGGATTATCGCGAAGGTTATTCTGCGAAAGCTCAAAATCTGATAGTGAAATTTCCGTTTCGTGAAGCTGGCGTCGACAAAGCTGGCGTGATTGACATTCTGGAGTCCTCGGGTGTGGGCTATCCCAAATACTACGAATGGCGCTCGCGAAGTGGCTGCACATTTTGCTTTTTCCAGCAAAAAATCGAATGGGTGCGCCTAAAAGAACAGCACCCAGAGGATTTCGAGAAGGCCAAGGAGCTAGAGAAGGATGCCTTAGAGCATGGGTCACCTTTCACTTGGTCTAAGGGCGAATCCTTATGGGATTTGGAGAAACCTGAACGCATCGCAGAGATCAAGGCTGAATACGAAACCCGTCGCGCGCGTCTTCGCTTAAGTATTCCCATCAATCCTCTTCGACCTGTGAAAGACTGCCCCGAAGACATCGATGATGTTTACGGAGCTGACGAAGGGAATGGTTCCTGCAACATCTGCCACAAATAAGATCAAACAGGCGCTATCAGTGTTGGAGTGTAGTGGTCTAATCATCCCGGACACCATTTTAGGTGGTACAGTCGCCACCATGACCTGAGGTGTTCAATGACAAGATTACGTCGCTCATTTACTGCCCAATTCAAACTCGAAGCCGCATCCCTGGTGCTCGACCAGGGATATTCTGTCCCTGAAGCCAGCTGTTCACTGGATGTCGGTGAAACCGTACTGCGCCGCTGGGTTCAGCAACTGCAATCCGAACGCTGCGGCACAACCCCAATCAGCAAAGCACTGACTCCGGAGCAGCAAAAAATTCAGGAGCTGGAAGCCCGTATCAACCGACTCGAACGTGAAAAGGACATACTAAAAAACCGCCTCCCCGGCACTCCGTGGCCCATGGAATTAGAAACACGTCCACTACACTGATCTCACCGGACAGTGGTCGTTTGCTTTTTGGAGGCTTAGTCCCCGTCA
>NZ_JBGLRC010000019.1:0-76844 GCF_041402345.1 Aeromonas sp. S11(2024)
CCACATCAAGGCAGGATGATGGAGGGGCAGACCCCTTACAGCATGTTCAAAAAGGGTCTGAAATTGATACCGAAGGAAGTGCGCTCTAAAGTAGCGTAAACAAGACACCGGTTTGAGGCCGGTGTCAGGTGATAACTAAATAACTGATCCTAATAGTGCTACACCTTCGCTGTGCCATAGCCATTCCCCGGGAAAGGAGACACGGTATCCATGAAGTGTTTCACTCGGGCCAGCAGATTGGCCATTCCTCTGCATTGATGATTGCGCGTGATGGTTTCATGTAACTTGTGCCACAGCCGTTCGATGTGATTAACCCAACGGCTGTAAACTGGCTGAAATACCAAGCAGAACTTGGGGTTCTTCTTCAACCATCGCTCGGTCTGTTGGCTTTTGTGAATGATGTAGTTATCGAGGATCAGCGTGATGGTTTTGGCTCGTCGGTAGTGGCGACGCAGCTTTTCCAGCATGGCGATAAACAGGGATGAGTTTTTCTTTATCCCACTGACGTAAAGCACTCTTCCGTTGCCTGCATGGAGAACGCCTGCCAGGTAATGTTTGGCGTTCTGTCCCGGAGTGACAACCCGCTTTTGTTGCGCTCTGAACATCCAGTCGGCCCCTAATTTGGGATTGAGGTCTATATCGACTTCATCCTCATAAAACACCGGATTAGCGGTATCACAGCGGGCCAGCGCAGCGTCGATATCCGCCATTTTCTCCCGATAAGCTGGGTCTTTTATCCGCAAGGTCGGCACGGGCCTGCGCCAGACAATGTCCATACGCGGTAACCATCGGCGGAGCGTGGAGGCTGCCACATTGAGCCCTGTTAACCGATTGATTTTGATGGCCAATAGCTCAGTACACCAGCGGCTGCGCTGATAACCAAAATCTTGCGGAGAAAACTGCATGAGCAGCACCAATAAGGTGACAATCTTGGCGATAGGTAAAACTGGGGCACGGCCAGCCGGTAAGGCTTCTAGAGCCCCCACACCTTCATCCCGATACCACCGAAGCCAACGGCCGATGGTCGAGCGAGCAGCGCCGGTAAGGTGATGAACATCATTGATCGTGCGTCCTTCATGTAACAGCAAGATGGCCATCAAGCGACGAGCATGCCCTTTATCACGTGTGGCATGGATGAATTTGTGAATGCGGCGCCGTTGTGGTCGTGGCAGGGGGGGTAGGATAGGCATCAACTCAGTCCTTTGGGTGCGGCTTGTTTTGTTTGGCGACTAATGAGATCGCACAAACTGGACTGAGTTCCCTTCCTCCAGTGATCTACTATTCGGAACAGCTATTTAGATCTGTACATTTAGATTACATATTCCTGTATGGGCCCGACGGGCTGTTTATCATCTAGATCGAGCGCAATGTTCGAGCTGCCTATGTGATTTATCTGGGAAAATATCAGTCTCATCAGAAGAACATTTTGATCATATTATTCCGTTGGTTCAAGGGTACATTAATGATGTTACCAATTTACAACTGCTTTGCAGTAGCTTGCAATCTAAAAAAAGTAGCAAAATAATTCAAGTTTCATCAAAGTATGAGGCTTGGTATAGCCATGATATTTAACTTTTTACATGATTTATATCAAAGCTGTCGATCGGATTAGCGGTTTCGATAATAGTGTTCAGTCAGTCCCCATAAAAGCACCTATGAATCCAATTAGAATGGCCCATATTTATCGCTACCATCCTCATATACCCCTTCAAATCTGCTCTGAATCCGGTGGCCTGGGAGGAAGATGGCTGTCCATATATGTTGCCGTTAACCGAGGCTCTCCATACGTCTCGATGTCAAGGATTGTTGCATTGAGAAAAGGTGCTGGTGGTGAAAGAAGAAGGGGGCAAATATTGCCCCCTTTATCCATTACGCCCGTCAGGGCCGATTAACCGCCGATTTAACCCGCCTTGGCCACCATGGCTTTCAACTGCAGGAAATACTGCTCATAGAGGCGGGAGGCATCACCCACATCGGACTGGAACTCCCCCTTGCGCTTGATCTCGTCGCTCGGGAAGACCATGGGGTTGTTGCGAAACGCCGGGGTGAGCAGGGGGATGGCATCCTTGACCGGGGTGGGGTAGCCAATTGCCTCGGCCACCTTGGCGGCCACATCGGGGCGCATCAGGAAGTTGATCAGGGCGTGCGCCTCTTTCACATGCTTGGCCTTGGCCGGGATGGCGAGGTTGTCCATCCAGAGTACCGCCCCTTCTTCGGGGTAGGTCATCTGGATGGAGGGGTATTCGCGCTGGGCGCCGTAGGCCGAGCCGTTCCACAGCATGCCGATATTGACCTCACCGGCGATAAAGGGGTCGGCCGGGTTGTCGGAGTTGAACGCCTTGACGTTGGGCATCAGCTTTTTCAGGTATTCGAACGCTTCGGCAATTTGCGCCTTGTCCTGGGTGTTGGGGCTGTAGCCCAGCTGCACCAGCGCGATATGGAACACCTCGCGGGCATCGTCCATCAGCAGCAGGCTCTCTTTCCACTCCGGTGCCCAGAGCTGCTTCCAGCTGGTCACCGGCTGCTCGATGATGTCGGTGTTGGTGCCGATCCCGGTTGCGCCCCAGATATAGGGGATGGAGTAGCGGTTGTCCGGGTCGTACTCGTGGTTGAGCAGGGTGGGGTCGAGGTGCTTGAAGTTGGGCAGCTGGGCGCGATCCAGCGGCTGCAGCATTCCCTCTTTGGCCATTTTCGAGATGAAGTAGGTGCTGGGCACCACCACGTCATAGCCGTCGCCATGGGTTTTCAGTTTGGCGTAGAGGGTCTCGTTGGATTCGTAGGTGGAGTAGATCACCTTGATGCCGGTCTCTTGCTGGAACTGCTCCAGCAGACCGTCCGGCACATATTCCGACCAGTTGTAGAAGTAGACCACCTTGTCATCGGCCGCGTGAGCGCTCTGGCTCAGCAGCGGGGTGGTGAGGGTGAGGGCGGCTGCCAGCAGGGCGCCGGCCTTGTGTTGGATTGTCATCAACAACTCCTTGGGGTTATGGGGCCTTGCGGCCCACCGTGACAGAGTTCGCCAAAGATGGCGGGGACGAAACGGGCAGGGTCAACCCTGCCGTTTACGCAGTAACAGTTGCGCCAGCAGCACCATCCCGAGGGAGGCGACCAGCATCAGGGTGGCCAGGGCGTTGACCTCGGGGGAGACCCCCACCTTGACCATGGAGTAGATCTTGAGCGGCAGGATCTCGTAGGCCGGGCCGGTAACAAAGGAGCTCACCACCACGTCGTCCAGCGACAGGGTAAAAGAGAGCAGCCAGCCTGCCATCACCGCCGGCAGGGCCAGCGGCAGTATGATGCGGCGCAGGATGATCCACTCGCCAGCCCCCAGATCCCGCGCAGCTTCCAGCATCCGCACATCAAAACCGCACAGCCGCGAGTAGACGGTGATCACCACAAACGGCAGACAGAAGGTGATGTGGGCGATCAGCAGCGACCAGAAGCCGAGCACAATGCCGGTCACTACAAACAGGGTCAGCAGCGAAATGGCCATCACGATATCGGGGGACATCATCACCACAAACAGCATGCCGCTCACGTACTGCTTGCCGCGAAAGCGATAGCGAAACAGCGCCACGGCGGTGAGAGTACCGATCAGGGTGGCCGCGGTGGCGGTGAGGGCGGCGATAGTCAGTGAGTGCTGGGCCGCCTGCATCAGGCTGGCGCTGGCAAACAGCTTCTCATACCAGCCCAGGGTAAAGCCGCGCCAGTCGATGCCATATTTCGACAGGTTGAAGGAGTTGGCGATCAACACCCCGATGGGCACATAGAGATAGCCAAACACCAGCAGCAAGAACAGAGCCTTCAGTGCGCGCATCATGCCAGCTCCCCCTTCTTGCTGAGCAGTTTGCCCGCCCGCCAGTAGCAGTAGACCAACAGCGCCATCAGCACCGTCAGCATCACGCTGATGGCGGCGCCAAAGGGCCAGTCACGGCTGTTGAGGAACTGGGTCTTGATCAGGTTGCCGATCAGCAAGTGCTTGGCACCTCCCAGCAAGTCGGAGACATAGAACATCCCCATGGCGGGCAGGAACACCAGCAGACAACCGGCGATGATGCCTGGCAGGGTGAGGGGCAGGATGATCCGTACCAGCCGCTGCCAGCCGTTGGCGCCAAGATCTCGCGCCGCCTCCAGCAAACGGCCATCCAGCTTCTCGATGCTGGAGTAGAGCGGCAGCACCATAAAGGGGAGCAGCACATAGACCAGCCCGATGATGACGGCCACCTCGGTATACATCATCTGCAGCGGCCGCTCGATAAGCCCCAGATCCAGCAGCCAGCCATTGATCAGCCCCCGGGTGCCGAGCAGCACTTTAAGCGCATAGGTGCGGATCAGGGAGTTGGTCCAAAACGGCACCACCACCAGAAACAGCAGCAGCGGGCGGATACGCGCTGGCAGATGGGCCAGCAGCCAGGCAAAGGGGTAGCCCACCAGTAAGCAGATGGCGGTGGCGAGCAGCGCCAGCCAGAGGGAGTGGAGCAGCACCTCAAAATAGAGCGGGTCCAGCAGGCGGCCATAGTTGCTCAGGGTAAAGAGCGGCGCGATAAGCTCGGACTCATCGCGCGTGAGGAAGCTGACACCGATGATCATCAGGTTGGGCAGGAAGACAAACAGCGTCAGCCAGCCCAGGATCAGCGCGATGGCTGTGTTGCGAAAGCCGTTGTGGGCAAAGCTGTGCGCTACCCGCAGATTAGTGAGGCTCATAGGGCAGCACCACCTCCCAGCTGTCAACCCAGTGGATCGCCACCTCCTGACCCAGGCGATAGTCAAAGTCGGGGTCATCCTCGTCGAAGAACTCGGAGATAAGCAGCTGTTTGCCACTTTCGAGCTCGATCACCGAATCCAGCGTCGCCCCCTTGTAGTTGCGCTCGCGGATATTGCCCCGCAGCGCGCCACTTTGATCGTCATCCTGATCGAGAATGCGCAGATCTTCCGGGCGCAGCAGCACCAGCATCTTGTCGTCTGGCTGGAACGGCAAGGCGGTATGGAGCAGGCATTCGCGCCCCTCGACCTCGGCCTGCCAGATACCGGGCTCGCGCTGGCTGATCAGCTTGCCATCCATCACGTTGATCTCGCCGATAAAGCGGGCCACGAACAGGTTGGCTGGCGATTCGTAGATATCGCGCGGGGTGCCGCGCTGGATGATTTGGCCCCCCTCCATCACCAGGATGCGATCAGACATGGTGAGCGCCTCTTCCTGATCATGGGTGACAAAGACAAAGGTGATACCAAGGCGACGCTGCAGCGCCTTGAGCTCGCTCTGCATCTGCTTGCGCAGCTTGTAGTCGAGCGCCGAGAGGGATTCGTCGAGCAGCAGCAGGCGGGGCTTGTTGACCACGGCGCGGGCGATGGCGACCCGTTGCTGCTGACCGCCAGAGAGCTGATCCGGGCGGCGGTTGGCCAGCTCGGTGAGCTGCACCATGGCGAGGGTCTCCTCGACCCGCTGGCGGATCTCGCTGGCAGGCACTTTCTGCATCTCGAGGCCAAAGGCGACGTTTTCAAACACCGTCATATGGGGGAAGAGCGCATAGCTCTGGAACACGGTGTTGATGTGCCTGTGTTCGGCGGGGATATGGGTGATCTCGTCACCGGCCAGATGGATGGTGCCACCATCGACCGATTCGAGCCCGGCCAGCAGGCGCAGCAGGGTGGTCTTGCCACAGCCGGAAGGGCCCAGCAGGGTAAGAAATTCACCGTCATAGATTTCAAGGTCAAGGTCACTCAGGATCACCTTGCCATCGTATTTTTTGCTGATCTTGTTCAGCGCGACAATTACCTGTGGATTGTTCATCATCCGCCAGTCTCACCCCAGCCAGTGGCCATCGTGTTGAAAGAGGGCCGCATTCTATGCAGCCGACACATGAAATTAAAGGCTTTTTGGCCCGAATTAGCCGCAAGTGCGCAGGAAAAACGGCTACGAATAGCAGACCAAATCGCTATAATGTGCCACCTGATTTGGTCGTTTTCGATATTGGATAGTCAATTGAGTAATAAAATGCGTATTGGCGGCTCCCTTGAGCAGTCTCTGAACCAGGGCTACCGCCTTGATCTGAAAGGGGTCATCCAGGAGGGATGGCAACAGACCCGCCGTACCGGATTTGGCCTGCTGCTGGCGATTGTCGGGGTGACGGCGATCTGGATCCTGCTCAGCAATGTGCTGCTGTTGCCCTATCTGGGGGATGACAGCCAGATGAATGTGGCCATGGTGCTGAGTCTGCTGATGACGGTGGTGATGGCCCCTATGACCAGCTCCCTCGATATGCTGGGGTTGCAGCAGTCGGTCGGGGTGCGCGCCCGCGCCAACCAGGTGTTCGACTTCTTCCGCCACTTTGTACGCCTCGGCATGTTGAGCCTGCTTGGCAGTCTGCTCACCAGCCTGTTTGGCCCGCTATTCGATCTGCTGGGATTGCCCGCCGTACTATCTTTCATCCCCTCGGCCCTGATCGGCATGGGGCTGCTCTTTACCGTCCCATTGGTGCTGGAGCGTGGCCTGACGCCGCCCCAGGCCATTCTGGTCTCTCTCAAACTCTTTGCGCGCGGCTGGCCCAGCATTGTGCTGTTCCACGGCGTGATGACCGCGCTCTTCTTCCTGGCTCTGATCCCCATGGGGTTGGGGCTTATCTGGGTGGCACCGCTCTATTTCAACTGCAAGGGGATCCTCTATCGGGATCTCTGCGGGGTGGGGGTAGAGGTTAACGAGGTGACAGAAGGCCCCAACCATTTCAATGCATGATGCAAAAGGACGTTGAATGACCCGTCGATATGGAGTGACCATGGCTGTGCGCCAGAGTCTGCTGGCCACGCTCTTGCTGCCAGGGCTGGCGCTGGCTGAGCCGGTGCTGGATCTGCAATACAGCACCTTCTACAGCCAGATGAAGACCTTTGCCAAAGGGGAGTTTGGTCACGCCAGACTGGGGTTTTATCTGACCGATCCGCAAAATGGTCAGCGCTGCGGCCTCACCTTTGCCCGGGTTGCAACCGACAGCAAGGAGGTCGCGGGCGAGGTAACGGTCGATAGCGAACTGCGCCTGCCTTTTGATGAGGATCTCAACCTCGACAAGGGGATCGTGACCGTCGGCCTGAAAGAAGAGCACGCCACTTGCGATATGACGGTACAGGTGATGGCCGACGCACCGAATGGCCCCGAACTGCCGGTGGCCGAGCTGGCGGCACGTCAGCAGCAGATGCAGTCGCTGCTCGACAAGATGGCAGGCATGGTCGGCAAGCACTTCTTGCCGAAGATGGAAGGGGTACGCATTACCCTGGTGCAGCAGAGCGGCACTGCTTATTTGATTGATGGCGCCCGTCAGGAAGCGCTGCCCTGGCAGGAAGGCCATCTGTTGCTTAGCAATGAGCAACTGGCCGCGTTCGCTGCCGGGCAACTTCGCCTGCAAGGTGACGTGCTGCGACTGACCCCCTGGCTGCACAAAGGCTGATGCCGATGGTGCTGTCACGTTGGTAAGAGGCAGATCAAGAAAGCAAAAAAGGAGCGATTATCGCTCCTTTTTTATTGCGTGGCGTTTGCCTTGTGAGCGCGGCTTAGCGCACTTCAATCACATCCAGCATGTCCATCTCGTCGATATCCAGCAGCGGCGCCTTTGGCATCTCGGGCGGATCAAACGCCTTGTCGCCACCATCGATGATGCCGGAGTCGCGGTTGATGCTCTTGAAGTCAAACAGCTTGTGGTCGAGCAGGTGGCTCGGGATCACGTCCTGAATGGCGGTGAACATGGTTTCGATACGACCGGGGAAGCGGCGATCCCAATCCTGCATCATCTGCTTGATGGCCTGACGCTGCAGGTTCTCCTGCGAGCCGCACAGGTTGCACGGAATGATGGGGAAGGCTTTGACGTCGGCGTAGCGGATCAGATCCTTCTCTTTGCAGTAGGCCAGCGGGCGGATCACCACGTTCTTGCCATCGTCGCTCACCAGCTTGGGCGGCATGGACTTGAGCTTGCCACCGTAGAACATGTTGAGGAACAGGGTCTCAAGGATGTCGTCGCGGTGGTGGCCAAGGGCAATCTTGGTGCAACCCAGCTCCTGGGCGGTGCGATAGAGAATACCGCGGCGCAGCCGTGAGCAGAGGGAGCAGGTGGTTTTGCCTTCCGGTACCTTCTCCTTGACGATGGAGTAGGTATCCTCTTCGACAATCTTGTACTCGATGCCGAGGGAATCCAGGTACTCGGGCAGCACATGCTCGGGGAAACCGGGCTGCTTCTGATCTAGGTTGACAGCAACCAGATCGAAATGGATGGGGGCGCTGGCTTTGAGGCTCATCAGTATGTCGAGCATACCGAAGCTGTCCTTGCCGCCGGAGAGGCAGACCATGACCTTGTCGCCCTCTTCAATCATGTTGAAGTCGGCAATGGCCTGACCCACGTTGCGCCGCAGGCGCTTCTGCAGTTTGTTAAAACTGTATTTTTCTTTGGCGTTCAGCTCTTCTAGCATGCTCGTAAAACCCGGGACACAAATAAGCGCGTTATTATAGCCATGTCCCGGGGGAGGGCAAGGTGCCAGGCACCTTATGATTGATTGCGACGACTGTCGACCGGGCAGCTGTAGTCCGCCGGTTTGAGGATCAGGATGTCGCAGGAGAGGCGGTCAATCACATGTTCGGCGGTATTGCCGAGCAGAGCTGCAGAAAGCCCGGTACGGCCGACGCAGCCCATGATCATCAAGGTTGCCTTGAGCTCTTCGGCCATATCCGGCAACACCTCTTCCGGTAGCCCCTCTGCTACCCGGGTCCAGAGATGACCGATCCCGAACTTGTCGGCATGGCTGAGCAGCAGGCTTTCGTGGTGTTTGCGGATCGCTTCGTTGTAGGCGTTGGGATCAAACTCCGGCAGCTCGATGGCCACGTTGACCGGGGTGCCCGGGTAGGTGTTGACCAGATAGAGGTTGGAGCCCAGTAGTTCGGCGATGTCGCTTCCCTCCTGGGTGATCCGTTCGTTGAGCAATTTCTGATCCGGATCGTCGCTTGAGCAGTTGATGGCGGCGATGATGTTGCCGCCCCGTTGCCAGTGACCCTCTTTGACTAGCAGCACCGGACAGGGGCATTTGCGCAGCAGATGCCAGTCGGTGGGGGTAAAGATGAAGGTTTGCAGGAAGCTGTGATGGTGAGTGGCTTTGACCACCAGATCGTGGCGCTGCTCCAGCACTTCCTGAATGACGCATTCGAAGGGACGATTGTGCCAGACTACTTTCACTTCGCACTCGATCCCCTGTGCCCGATAGGGGGTCAGGATCTCGTCCAGCCACTCACGTCGCTGTGAAATGACGCCGTCGCGCATCTCTTGCCGCTCGTCCACCGAGAGCATGGCGGTCATTTCATACGAGAAGTCATAGATGGTGAGCAGCAGGGTCAGATGGGCGTTTTCGTCCAGCTCGGCGACTTTGACTGCCCGTTCGAGGGCGATTTGACGCTCCTCTTCTGGATTGATAACCACCAGAATATTCTGATATTTGACCATCTTCTCCTCCTTGGAAAAGTCCAATGACAGCAGAATCTTAGCCATTACAGCTTAGCGCAGGAGGAGGGTATGGGGAACGTACCGGATCACATTCCAGAGGAAAGGATCCGGCAGGGAAAGCAGAAAAAAAACGGTAGGGTAAGCGGAAAAATCAGCCGCAGGGCGGGCGAGTAGCACCGGCCATCATGCCAAGGGCGACCTGATCCAGCACGGTAATGTATTTGCCTTTGACACTGATGAGACCGGACTTCTGGAAGCGGCCGAGCAGACGACTGATGGTCTCGACAGTCAGACCCAGATAGTTGCCAATGTCACCACGGGTCATGGAGAGACGGAACTCCTTGGCGGAGAAGCCGCGCTCGGAGAAGCGTACCGACAGATTATGCAGGAAGGCGGCGAGGCGCTCTTCGGCATTTTTCTTGGAGAGCAGCAGGATCATCTCCTGATCGCCCATGATTTCGCTGCTCATCAGACGCATGATCTGCTGGCGCAGTTTGGGCATCTTGCCGGAGAGATCGTCCAGCACTTCAAACGGGATCTCGCACACCATGGCCGTCTCCAGCGCCTGAGCGAAGGAGGGGTGGGCCTGCTTGTTGATGGCATCAAAACCGACCAGATCGCCAGCGAGGTGGAACGCAGTGATCTGCTCATCCCCTTGCTCGGTGATGGTGTAAGACTTGATGGTCCCGGAACGGATGGCATAGAGCGATTTGAACTCATCGCCAGCCTTGAACAGCTCTTCACCCTTCTGGATCGGCTTCTTGCGCTCGATGATGCTGTCCAGCTGATCAAGCTCGTTGTCGTTCAGAGTGAAGGGAATACAGAGCTGACTGATGCTGCAATCCTGGCAATGAATTGCACAGCCACCGCTCTGGATACGTCTGCCAGGTTTCTTTTCCGGGATCATAGGCTCATACGAATAATTGATTTATATCAAACAAGTTTACCATCAACTCATCCGTTTTGGATAGGGTTTCAAAAGGAAGCAATGCCAATCCAGAAGGTATGCACCCCGAACAAAATGAGCAGCAGGGCCCCGCCAAGGCGCAAACTGCGCAGGGTGAGCCAGTATCTCAGGCGATCAGCGAGTCCCCCCAACGCAAACAGGGTGGGCAGGGTGCCGAGACCAAAAAAGAGCATGGTCAGCGCCCCGCCACTGGCCGAACCCGCCGCTGCGCTCCAGGTCAGCATGGAGTAGACCAGCCCGCAGGGCAGCCAACCCCACACCATGCCAAAGGGCAATGCCTGCAGCGGTGAGGTGAAGGGGAGAAATTTGCCCGCCAGCGGTTTGATACGGGGCCAAAGTCTGGCGCCGAGCCGCTCCAGCAGCAAGATCCCTTGCCACCAGCCCGCCAGATAGAGGCCAAGCGCAATCATCAATAACGCCGCCACCAGGCGTAAGCCGGCAATAGCGTGTTTGCCTGCGCCCAGCTCGCTGGTGGTGGCGAGCAGGCCGCCCACCAAGGCTCCTGCGATGACATAGCTCAGGATCCGGCCGAGGTTGTAGTTGAGCAGATAGGCAAGCCGCCCCCAAAAATGCTGCTTGTTGGCGGGGATCGCCATGGAGAGCGCGGCAGAGACGCCACCGCACATGCCGAAGCAGTGGGCGGAGCCTGCCAGTCCGACCAGCAGGGCGCCGGCCAGATCAAGGTTGTGGGTCATGGTCAGCAGGCTTTACGGGTTTGTGGGCAGGTTGCTCTTCGTCAAACAGGATGTTGGAACCCTGCCGGTCGAGATCTTCAAACTGCTCGGAGCGAATGGCCCAGAAGAAGACGACCCCGGCGATGATCACAAACAGGATAGCGATGGGGATCAGGACAAAAATTATATTCATGGGAGGTACCTTGGCGTTCATCCTTGGCAAGCGTCCCCTATGGTAACCCTGTTCTGGCAGGGGGCCAGCCGCTATCAGTGAGAAATGTGGCCTGCATCGGAGGCAGGCCACATTTTCAGCTATTTTCCGCCACCAGCCTCATCGGTTGAGGCGCATGGAGTTGGTTACCACGATGAGTGAACTGAGCGACATGCCCGCCGCCGCCAGATAGGGGGGCAGCCAGCCGCAGGCTGCCAGCGGCAGCACCAGCAGGTTGTAACCGATGGACCAGGCGAAGTTCTCGATGATGATCTTGCGGGTACGCATTGCCAGCACTCTGGCCTCGAGCAGTCGGCTCAGGTCATCGGCCAGCAGGATGGCATCGGCGCTGTTTTTCGCCAGATCGGTGCCACCGGCCATGGCGAACGAGGCGTGCGCCCCGGCCAGTACCGGCGCGTCGTTGATGCCATCGCCCACCATGATGCTGATATCCCCTTGGGCTTCCCGAGCCTTGAGATAGGCCAGCTTGCCATCGGGCGAGACCCCCTTGGCCAGCTCATCCACCCCCAGTTCCCGGGCAATCTCGTCTGCTTGCAGAGAGCTGTCACCAGTCAGCACGGTAGTTTGCAGACCTGCTGCCTTGAATGCTGCGATCAGCGCCCTGGCATCGGGGCGCAGGGTATCTTCCAGATTGAAGCGGGCCAATACCTGCTGCTCGTCGGCCAGATAGATAGCCAGACCGTGGCCGTGCTCTTGCGCCGGATCCAACCCAAGCCAGCGGGCACTGCCGATGCGGTAGCGCACGCCATCCACCAGCGCCGTGATGCCGTGACCGATGACCGGGGTGATCTCGCGGGCGGATGGCTGAACGGTAATGTTATCGGCGGGCAGCCGGAAGGCGCGGGCAATGGGGTGTTCGGATTGCGCCTCCATGCCCCGGGCGATGGCGAGGCAGTGCGTCTCGTCCATCTCTGCCAAGGTGGTGGTGCCTGTCAGACTGATCTCCCCTGTGGTCAGGGTACCGGTCTTGTCCATCACGATCCGGTTGGCCTTGGTCAGCACGTCCAGCACATGACCACGGCGCAGCAGAATGCCGTTGCGGGTCAGATTGGCGGTGGCCGAGGTTAGCGCCGTCGGAGTCGCCAGCGACAGGGCACAGGGGCAAGTGGCAACCAGCACGGCGAGGGTGACCCAGAATGCCTGATCCGGTTGATGGAAGTGCCAGAAGGTCCAGACGGCGGCGGCAATGATCAGCAGCACCAGAATAAAGTGGCGCGACAGCTGATCCGCCATCTGGGCGATGGCTGGTTTGTCATCGAGGGCATGATGCTGCAGCCGCATGATCTGGGCGATCCGAGACTCTTCGATACGGTGGCTGACCCTGACCTGCAGCGGAGCATCCGTGTTGATAGTGCCGGCATAGACCTGATCGCCGGGCTGTTTGAGCAGGGGCAGCTGTTCACCGGTCAGCATGGATTCGTTGAGGCTGGCTTGCCCTTCGACAATGATGCCATCCGCCGGTAAGGTTGCTCCGGCCAGCACCCGCACCCGATCGCCGACCTGCAAGGTCTTGGCCGCTACCTCATGCTCCCCTTCATCATCGATGCGGGTCGCCATGATGGGCACCAGTCGCGCCAGGTTGGAGCTCGATTCCGACGCCTTGCGTCGGGCCCGCAACTCGAGAAAGCGCCCCAGCAGCAGGAAGAAGACGAACATGGTGATGGAGTCGTAATAGACCTCACCGGTATTGAACACGGTGGCCCACATGGAGGCGATAAAAGCCCCGATCAGCGCCAGCGACACCGACACATCCATCGACAGGTGACCCTGTTTCAGGCTGCGCCAGGCACCCACGTAAAAGGGCTGGGCCGAGTAGATCATGATGGGGGTGGAGAGCAGCAGGCTTATCCACTTGAAGTAGACCATGAACTCATCTTCAACGCTGATGAAGAGATCCATGTAGAGGGCCACGGCGCACATCATCACCTGCATCGAGCCCAGCCCCGCCAGTGCCAGCCGGAACATATAGCTGCGCACCTCTTTGGCGTAGAGCGCCTCCTGTTGATGGGTCTGGAACGGGTAGGCGCGATAGCCGATCTGGGCAAATCCCTTGAGAATGTCACTCAGGGAAAGCTGGTCCGGATCCCACTTGATGCGGGCCCGATGGGTGGTGGTGTTGACGTTGATGTAGCGCAGGCCCGTCAGGGTCATCAGGTGGCGTTCGATCAACCAGGCACAGGCGGCGCAGGTGAGCCCTTCTACTGTCAGCTGGATTTCGCGAAGGGTACCGCTGTCGGTGACAAAATCCTGTTGCACTTCTGCCAGATCGTAGTGGGTGAGGGCGGCCAGCTCCTCGGGCACCAGATCCCCCTTGGTGCCGGGAGCGGTGCGGTGATCGTAGTAACTGGCGAGGCCGCACTCCATGATGGTTTCCGCCACCGCCTGACAACCGGGGCAGCACATGGGGCGAACAATCCCCTTTATCTCGAGGGAATAGCCACTATTAGCGGGTACCGGCTCGCCACAGTGAAAACAGGGGGTCATGCTTTATGTCCCCCTGAATGCAGAATGCAAGCAGCAGGGGCGCTGGCGAGAACCGGCTCGCCACAGTGAGAACAGCCGGTCATGGCTTAGCGTCCTTTCGGGTCGAGTTCGACAGGGGCCAGGGTGGGCAGCTGGACGGTCTCTTGCAATCGCCACTCGTGATCGAAAGCATCGACCCGAATGTGCCACTTGCCGACCAGCGGCTTGTCGAAATGGAGGCGATAGGTGCCGCTCGCATCGGCGGTGATCATGTGTTCGCTGTCCTGACCGGCCAAGGTCGGGTGGAACAATGAGAGATAGAGAGCTTGCCCGGCAGGAATATCGCCGCTGATGGGTTTGAGGGTCAGCTCGTTGCCGTCAACCTCCAGCCCAAAGCGGATATTGAGCGCTTCGGAGCGGTCAAACTTGCTCAAGTCCTGATTGATCTCTTTCCCTTGTTTGTAATAGTCCTCGGCCACCAGATTGACCCCATCCTTGCTGGCGATGATGGCGGTGGCGATGCTGCCAACAACGGCGGCAGTGGGGAGGGCGATGATAAACCAGGGCCAGAATTGGCGATACCACGGTTTGGATAGAGGTTGGGTCATGATTGCTACTGCCATGAAACGAATGATTAACGTGGAAGATGGTTTTTACGCAACACAAGATAACAAAAAGCCTCGAGGAGTCGAGGCTTTTTGCTGTGTAATCACGTGTTTATCACATGTTACAACGTTACGGGCGAACCTTATTTGGCAGACTGTTGATGAGACAGGCTGTAAACGTAGGAGGCCAGCAGGTGAACCTTGTCCTCACCCAGAATGTCTTTCCAGGCTGGCATCACACCGTGACGACCGTGGGTGATGGTTTGTACCACCACTTCGCGGGAGCCACCGTAGAGCCAGGTGTTGTTGGTCAGATCTGGCGCACCGACGGCAACACCGCCCTTGGCATCGGCCCCGTGGCAGGCAGCGCAGATGGCAAAGCGTGCTTCACCTTTCTTCGCTTCCACCAGGTCGACCTTGCGACCGGAGAGGCTCAGCACATAGGAGGCCACTTCCTGAACGCCATCTTTGCCGAGGATTTCCCCCCAGGCAGCCATGATCCCCTGACGACCGCCCATGATGGTGGTCTTGATTTGATCAGGCTGGCCGCCCCATTGCCATTCGCTGTCGGTCAGGTTCGGGAAACCGCGACCACCGCGGGCGTCAGAACCGTGGCACTGGGAGCAGTTCTGCAGGAACAGACGCTGACCCACTTTCAGGGCTTCCGGATCCTTGGCGATCTCGGTGATGGCACGATAGGTTTTGCCATCCGCTTCGTAGGTGAGTTCACGGAATTTGGCGCCGTAGATCTCGTCAGCCTTGGCGACCTCGCGGTCATACTCCACTGCGCGACCTTCGGCCTTGGCCGATTCGGTTGCAGCCTTGGACTCGGCCAGCGAGCGCACGTCCTGGTTGGAACTTTGCCAGCCCAGCAGGCCTTTGAAGTTGCCAAGCCCCGGGAAGGCGACCAGATAGACCAGACCGGTGACGATGAAGAAGAGGAACATGTAAGTCCACCACTTCGGCAGCGGGTTGTTGATCTCCTCGATACCATCGAAGGAGTGACCCATCGATTTTCCTTCTTCAACACCCATCTTGTCCTTGCGGCACCACATCAGCAGCAAGAAGCAGCCGAGGATGGTTCCCAGACTGATGACAGTCACAAAAATGCTAAACAGAGTGCTCATTATTGTTTCGCTCCTGCGTTCTTTTTATCAGCACCGGGTTGCTCATCATCGGCAAAAACCAGATTGGCAGCCTCGTCGAAAGAGGTCTTGCGGCGTTTGCTGTATGCCCAGACGATGATGCCAATCATGATGGCCATCAACAGCAGGGTATACAGACCGCGAAATGTGCCGTAGTCCATCTTCGCCTCCTTATTTCAGGGCATGACCCAGTGATTGCAGATAGGCCACCAGCGCATCCAGCTCGGTTTTGCCCTTGACGGCTTCGCCCGCACCCTGAATATCGGCGTCGGTATAGGGCACACCGAAGTGATCGCGGAACAGCGCCAGTTTTTTGCCGGTCATCTCGCCAGTCAGCACATTGGTATCAAGCCAGGGGTAGGCGGGCATGTTGGATTCCGGTACCACATCGCGCGGGTTGATCAGGTGAACCTTGTGCCACTCGTCGGAGTAGCGGCCACCGACACGGGCCAGATCCGGACCAGTACGCTTGGAGCCCCACAGGAAGGGGTGCTCCCAGACGCTCTCACCGGCGACCGAGTAGTGACCGTAGCGCTCGGTTTCGGCACGGAACGGACGGATCATCTGGCTGTGGCAGTTGGTGCAGCCTTCGCGAATGAAGATGTCGCGTCCTTCCATCTGCAGAGCGGTGTAGGGCTTGAGGCCCTCCACCGGCTCGGTGGTTTGCTTTTGGAAGAACAGCGGAGTGATTTCAACCAGGCCCCCCAGACTGATGGCGAAGATGATGCCGACCACCAGCATGGGAACGCTTTTTTCAAATATTTCGTGACGGTTATTGTTGCTCATGGGTTGACCTCTTCAATCATGCTGGCTGGGCGACAGGTTCCAGAGAACCTTTGGGCGCAGTGATGGTGCGATAGGCGTTGTAAGCCATCAGCAACATGCCGGTGACGAAGAAGCAGCCACCCAGGAAGCGCACGAAATAGAAGGGATAGGATGCCTGCAGCGCTTCAACGAAGCTGTAGGTCAGGGTGCCGTCTTCGTTGACTGCACGCCACATCAGACCCTGCATCACGCCGGAAATCCACATGGCAACGATGTAGAGCACGGTGCCCACGGTCGCCAGCCAGAAGTGAACGTTGATCAGCTTGACGCTGTACATCCGGCCCTGGCCGAACAGGTTCGGGATCAGATGGTAAACCGCACCGATGGAGACCATGGCAACCCAGCCCAGCGCACCGGAGTGCACGTGACCGACGGTCCAGTCGGTGTAGTGGGAGAGGGCGTTGACGGTTTTGATCGCCATCATCGGGCCTTCGAAGGTCGACATGCCGTAGAAAGAGAGAGAGACGATCAGGAAGCGCAGGATGGGGTCATAACGCAGTTTGTGCCAGGCACCGGAGAGGGTCATGATGCCGTTGATCATGCCGCCCCAGGAGGGGACAAACAGGATCAGGGACATCACCATGCCCAGCGACTGGGCCCAGTCAGGCAGTGCGGTGTAGTGCAGGTGGTGAGGACCGGCCCAGATGTAGAGGGAGATCAGCGCCCAGAAGTGCACGATGGAGAGGCGATAGGAGTAAACCGGACGACCGGCCTGCTTGGGCACGAAGTAGTACATCATCCCCAGGAAGCCGGCGGTCAGCAGGAAGCCTACCGCGTTGTGGCCATACCACCACTGCACCATGGCGTCCATGGCGCCGGAGTACATGGAGTAGGACTTCATGCCGGAGAGCGGCACTTCCATGTTGTTGACAATGTGCAGCACCGCAACGGTGATGATGAAGGCACCGAAGAACCAGTTCGCAACATAGATGTGGGAGGTGGTGCGCTTCATCAGGGTGCCGAAGAAGACGATGGCATAGGCAACCCATACCACAGTGATGGCGATATCAATCGGCCACTCCAGCTCGGCATACTCTTTGGCGGAGGTGAAACCCAGCGGCAGAGAGATGGCGGCAGAGAGGATGATTGCTTGCCAACCCCAGAAGACGAAGGTTGCCAGCGGGCCACCAAACAGTCTGGTTTGACAGGTGCGCTGCACCACATAGAAGGAGGTGGCCATCAGTGCACTGACGCCGAAGGCGAAGATCACTGCGTTGGTATGGAGGGGCCGCAGACGACTGTAAGTCAGCCACGGGGTCTCGAAGTTGAGGGCAGGCCAGATCAACTGGGCTGCGATCAGTACGCCAACCGACATGCCGACAATTCCCCAGACAATCGTCATGACGGTAAACTGGCGAACAACGGTGTAGTTGTACTCAGGATGGTTAGTTGTATGGCTCATCGTTATATTCCGCTTCCGATGCTGCTGTTGTTTGGTTTTGTATCCGGAGGACCGGACTGGCTTCATCAGCCACCGCCGACCAGTTGTTAACATCTGTTAACGAAAGGAAAAGCAAAAGATGGCTAAATGAAAACTGCATGGGAATGATACTGAAGTGACAGGTAAAATAACAGTATAAACAGTGATATATTTGGCTCCGTCCGGTCTCGATATGGCAGTTTTTTACCTTGTTCGAGATCACAAAAAACTATTTTAATTGCATCTTAATCGGGCTGTTTTTGATGAAAGAGAGACTTACCGCACGTAAAGTTTTGCACCTCGTACTGGTATTGGTGCTGTTATTGGCGCTGATGGCCTATCGCACCTGGTTTTCGGCCTATCAAAGCGTCTCTGCTGACCAGAAAAAAGATCAGATTTGTGATCTTTCCCACACCCCTTGCAGCGCGCTGATTGGTGACAAGCCGCTGACGGTCGCCATCAAGGAATTACCGCTGCGCGCTGAACATGACTTTGCCATCGCTATTACCGGCGGCGATCCGGTCATCAAACCGGTGAAAGCGACACTCGAAGGCAAAGATATGTTTATGGGCACCATTCCGGTGAGCTTTGAAGAAATAGACGGACAGTGGCAGGGGGTGACCCAGGTGGGGAGCTGTACATCACCCGTCATGATCTGGTTGTTAAATATCGAGTGGAGTAATGGTCAACGCCAGCAATTGGCGCTTTCCGTTGCCCGGGAATAACGGCGCAAGAGGTGGGGAGTGGAAAAAATATTTGAAATTTCCCGGCCAGGCGTTACCTTCCCCAAACCATCAGGGAGTGAAGTTCATTTAATCATGATTGAAAAGCAACCGTTTTATCGCACCCTCAACCAGCAGGCCAAGGCGCTGCTGGAGGGGGAAACCGATCTGATTGCCAATCTGGCCAACCTCTCCGCACTGCTTAATCAGGAGCTGGAGGAGATCAACTGGGTCGGTTTTTATCTGTTGCAGGGCGAGACCCTGGTATTGGGGCCATTTCAGGGCAAACCGGCCTGCGTGCGGATCCCGGTCGGCCGCGGGGTGTGTGGTACGGCAGTGGCAGAGGGGAGAACCCAGCTCATTGACGATGTCCACCAGTTCGACGGTCACATCGCTTGCGATGGCGCGAGCAACTCGGAAATCGTGATCCCGGTGCGCCGTGGTGGCGAGATCATCGGGGTGCTCGATATCGACAGTCCGATTTTTAACCGTTTCGACCAGCAAGACCGGATTGGCCTCGAAGAAACGGTGCAAATTTTGGAAAGCATGCTCTAAGTCATTGCTAGATGGTTCGCAAAAGGCCCCAAGCTCTCTATAATGGGGCCTTTGTTGTGCTCGGGACGTGCCCGTGCGTTTATATGAAAGCCAAGGTTATACATGGAAAACACTGAGAAGCTGAAGAACAGTAAAGAGATCGTTGCCTACCTGGTCGAGAAATTCCCGGCCTGCTTCGTTGCTGAAGGAGAGGCCAAGCCGCTCAAGATTGGCATCTTCCAGGATTTGGCCGAGCGTCTTGCTGACGATGCCAGAGTCTCCAAGACCATGCTGCGTTCCGCACTGCGTCAATACACCTCCAGCTGGCGCTACCTGCACGGTCTCAAAGCTGGCCAGGCTCGCGTTGATCTGGATGGCAACCCGGGCGAGCTGCTGACCGAAGAGCACATCGAGCACGCCAAGCAAGCTCTGAAAGAGAGCAAAGAGCGCGTATTCGCCAGCCGTCGTACCAATACCAAAGAGAAGGATGAGAAGGCCAAGAAGCCCCGTCGTCCTGCTGTGCGCAAAACCGAGAAAGCTGATGTAGCTGCCAAGCCGAAAGCTGCCGCCAAGGCACCGGTCGCTGACGCTCCGCTGGTTAAAGTGGATGCCGCTACGCTGAAAGTGGGCCAGGATGTGCGCGTCGTTATGGGTAAATTCCCGGTTCCGGCAACCATCAAGGAAGTAACCAAGGACGATGTACAGGTCCAACTGCAGACCGGCATGATGGTGCGGGTCAAATCAGAGCACTTGGTTCTCTAAGGAGACAAATGTTGAAGCATGGCGTAATTCGTTTTTCCCTCGTTGCCTGTAGCCTGGCGCTTGCCGGGCTTGCACAGGCCATCGAGCCGGTGCTCAAGGAGAGTGATTTGCCTGTGTTGGCTCAAGAGAGCCAACATGCTACGGCCAGCAAGCGAATTACCAATCTGTTTACCCGCTCGCACTACAAACAGTTCAAGCTGGACGATGCCTTTTCCTCCGTGATTTTCGATAAATATCTGGAGAATCTGGACTACAGCCGCAACCTGTTTTTGGCCTCTGATATCAGCCGTTTTGAAAAGTACCGTAACGGTTTTGACACCGACCTCGAAAGAGGCCGTCTGGCTCCCGCCTACGAGATGTTCAACCTGAGTCAGCAGCGGCGTTATGAGCGGTTCGAATACGCCCTCAAACTGCTTGATACTCCTTTCGATTTTACCCAGACCGACAACTATGTGTTTGATCGGGAAGGGGCGGCTTGGCCCAAAGATGAAGCAGAGCTCAACGAGCTGTGGCGTCAGCGGGTCAAGTTCGATGCCCTGAGTCTCAAGCTCAGTGGCAAGGAGTGGCCCGAGATCAAGGAGCTGCTTGGCAAGCGTTACAACAACGCCATCAAGCGGATGTCCCAGACCGAGAGCGAAGATGTCTTCCAGCTCTTCATGAACTCCTTCGCTCGTGCCATCGAACCGCACACCAGTTACCTCTCACCGCGCAGTGCCGATCGTTTCAACACCGAGATGAACCTCTCGCTGGAGGGGATTGGTGCCGTGTTGCAGGCGGAAGATGACTTTACCGTCATCCGTTCTCTGGTGCCTGGTGGCCCTGCTGCCAAATCCAACCACCTCAAACCCGATGACAAGATAACCGGGGTAGGGCAGGAAGATGGCAAGATTGTCGATGTGATCGGCTGGCGTCTTGATGACGTGGTCGAGCTCATCAAGGGGCCCAAGGGGAGCAAGGTCAAGCTGGAGATCCAGCGTGGCAAGGGCGCAACTGCCAAGACCGAGCAGATCGAGCTGACCCGCGACAAGGTGCGCCTTGAAGATCGGGCTGCCAAGTCCAAGGTGATTAACGCCGAAGGCAAGAAGATTGGTGTCATCGAGATCCCCAGTTTCTACGTCAATCTGCACGATGACGTGATCAAGGAGCTCTCCAGCCTGAACAAGAAGAAGATCGATGGTCTGATCATCGATCTGCGCGGTAACGGCGGTGGCGCCCTGACCGAAGCCTCCGCCCTGAGCGGTCTCTTCTTTGCCAGCGGTCCCGTGGTGCAAATTCGTGATCACATGGGCCGTATCACGGTCAATGGCGATGACGATGGCAACGTCTATTACGGTGGCCCGATGTCGGTGATGATCGACCGCTACAGTGCCTCGGCCTCCGAGATCTTCGCTGCCGCCATGCAGGATTATGGCCGTGCCCTGATCCTGGGTGAAAACTCGTTCGGCAAGGGGACGGTGCAGCAGCATCGCAGTCTCGCCAAGGTCTATGACTTCTACGAGCAGCCGCTGGGTCACGTGCAGTACACCATCGCCAAGTTCTACCGGATCGACGGTGGCAGCACCCAGAACAAGGGGGTTGCGCCGGATATCAGCTTCCCGACACCGGTTGCTCCGGAAGAGACGGGCGAAAGCCGTGAGTTCAATGCGTTGCCGTGGGACAAGATTGCCTCCGCCAACTACGAGAAACTCGGCAACTTCGCCAGCGTACTGCCCAAGTTGCAGGCGGCGCACGATGCCCGGATCGCCAAGGATCCCGAGTTTGCCTATGTGATGCAGGACATCGCCGACTACAAGGAGGAGAAAGACAAGAAGTCAGTCTCCCTCAACGAGGCGGAGCGTGTCGCAGAGCAGGCGAAACAGGATGAGAAAGCGCTCAAACGTACCAACGAGCGTCTGGCACGTCTTGGCAAGCCGGCGGTGAAGAGTCTGGATGAACTGCCCGCTGATTTTGAAGCGCCGGATGAGTATCTCATCGAAGCGGCCAATATCACGGCGGATCTGGCCAAGGTCAGCAAACGCAGCTGACAAGGCACCTCCAATGCACAAGGGCGACTGCGGTCGCCCTTTCTTTTTGTCTGGCGTATCTGACGTAATGCAAATTGTTTGACCCCGCCAGTTGGTTGTGACAGCCTCTTTCTCGCCTTTAACAAGCGTGGAAGCAGACAATAATGACCGATCACTCCCAGGCCATGACGGCCAAATATCGCCAGGATTATCAGGCGCCGCTCTACTGGATCGACACCATCGACCTCGATTTCCAACTGCAGGAGCCGCTGACCCAGGTCACCGCCATCACTCGCATTCGCCGCAACGGTGAGCACAATGCGCCGCTGATCCTCGATGGTGAACAGCTGACTCTCAAGAGCGTTGCCATCGATGGCATTCCCTGTGACCACTACGAGCAAGGCGAGAGCAGTCTGACCCTGTTCAACCTGCCTGCCGAATGTGTACTGACCATCGTCACCCTGCTGGATCCGGCCGCCAACACCGCGCTGGAAGGGCTTTACAAGTCAGGCGATGCCTACTGCACCCAGTGTGAAGCGGAAGGCTTTCGCCGCATAACCTATTATCTGGACCGCCCCGACATTCTGGCGCGTTACAGCACCCGCATTACCGCTGACAAAGCCCAGTTTCCCTTCCTGCTCTCCAACGGCAACAAGGTCGACAGCGGTGATCTGGATGGCGGCCGTCACTTCGTGCAGTGGCAGGATCCTTTCCCCAAACCCAGCTACCTGTTTGCGCTGGTGGCCGGTGATTTCGATGTGGAGCGCAGCCACTACACCACCAAGAGCGGCCGCAAAGTGGCCCTCGAGATCTTCGTCGACAAGGGCAACCTCGATCGCGCCGGTTTTGCCATGGAGAGTCTCATCAACTCCATGCGTTGGGACGAACAGCGTTTTGGCCTCGAGTATGATCTCGACATCTACATGATCGTTGCGGTGGACTTCTTCAACATGGGCGCCATGGAGAACAAGGGGCTCAACATCTTCAACTCCAAGTTTGTGCTGGCCAATCCGGCCACCGCCACCGACAGCGACTACCACGGTATCGAACGGGTGATCGGTCACGAATATTTCCACAACTGGACCGGCAACCGTGTCACCTGTCGTGACTGGTTCCAGCTCAGCCTGAAAGAGGGGCTAACGGTATTCCGGGATCAGGAGTTCTCCTCCGATCTCGGCTCCCGAGGCGTCAACCGCATCAACAACGTGCGTACCGTCCGCGGCCCGCAGTTTGCGGAAGATGCCGGCCCCATGGCGCACCCGATCCGTCCGGATGTGGTGATCGAGATGAACAACTTCTACACCCTCACCGTCTACGAGAAAGGGTCGGAAGTGATCCGCATGATGCACACCCTGCTGGGGGAAGAAGCCTTCCAGGCTGGTATGCGTCTCTACTTCGAGCGTCACGATGGCTCGGCCGCTACTTGTGATGATTTCGTGCAAGCGATGGAGGATGCTTCCGGTGTGGATCTCGGTCGTTTCCGCCGCTGGTACAGCCAGTCCGGCACCCCCGAGCTTACCGTTACCGACGAGTATGATGCCGCCAGCGGCATCTATCGCCTCCATGTGAGCCAGCACACCCCGCCGACTCAGGATCAACCGCAAAAGCTGCCGCTGCATATCCCTCTCGACATCGAGCTTTATGACGAGCAGGGTGCCGTCATCCCGTTGCAGTATCAGGGAAAGGCCATCGGTAACGTGCTCGACGTGCTGGAAGCGGAGCAGACCTTCGAATTCGATCGGGTGCCGGTCAAGCCGGTTCCCTCCCTGCTGCGGGACTTCTCCGCGCCGGTCAAGCTGCACTATGACTACAGCGACGAAGCGCTCGCCTTTCTGATGCGCTTTGCCCGCAACGAGTTTGCCCGCTGGGATGCGGCCCAGATGCTGATCAACAAAGCGGTCATCGACGGGGTGGCGCGGGTCCAGCACGGGCAGGGGCTTGAGCTCTCCCAAACCCTGTTGGCCGCCTTCGTCGCCATTCTGGACGATAGCGAACTGGACTTAGCCCTCAAGGCGGAGATCCTGGCGCTGCCCGGTGAAGCGACCCTGGCCGAGCTGTTCGAGGTGGCCGATATCGATGCCATCCATCAGGTACGAGACGCGATCCACACCCGTCTTGCCGAGGCCTTTGGCGCGCGCTTGGCTGCGACCTATCAGAGTCTGCGTCTGAACGGTTATCAGGTGGTGCGTGCCGATATGGCCAAGCGAGCCCTCAAAGGGGTCGTGCTCGGCTATCTGGCTGCGCTGGATGCGGAGCATGCCGATGCGCTGGTGCGCGAGCAGTATGCAACTGCCGACAACATGACCGACACCTTGGCGGCGTTGCAGGTGGCCAACGGCTATCTGTTGCCATGTCGCGCCGCGCTGCTGGCCGATTTCGAGGGCAAGTGGGCCAAAGATGGACTGGTGCTGGACAACTGGCTGCGGCTGATTGGCAGCAAGCCGGCTGCCGATGTACTGAGCGAAGTGAAACAGGCGATGAGTCACCCCACTTTCAGCATTCGCAACCCGAACCGACTGCGGGCGCTGATCGGCAGCTTCGCCATGAGCAATCAGGTGCAGTTCCATGCGGTGGATGGCAGCGGTTACCGCTTCCTGACCGATCTGCTGATCGAGCTCAACGAGGTGAATCCGCAGGTGGCCTCCCGCCTCATTACCCCGCTTATCCAGTTCAAGCGACTGGATGAGGTGCGAAAGGCCCTGATCCGCGCCGAGCTGACCCGTCTTGCCAACCTTGAGGGCTTGGCACGGGATCTGTTCGAGAAGGTCAGCAAGGCGCTGCAGCAGTAAGTGTCGACGGGGCAGGGGCGTTAACGCTCCTGCCTCCATTGTGTGATTTGTCGTGTGATCAGGAGCAAGCGTGAAGCAGTTTACTTTTCGGCTCTCATTGAATAGCGATGAGGTGATGCTGATGTATCAGGGCCATGCCAGACGGCTGGTGGTGCGCAGCGAACAGGGATTGACCCTGGAACTTGGCATAGAAAAAATACGGCCCTTTGTCGCCATCAATGGTGTGCATGGCTATTTTCGGCTGAAAACCCAGGACGATTACCGCTTTATCAGCCTCGAACGCATAAATTAACAAAAACCGAACAGATTACCGACTTTTTATCTGCTTTATGTCACTATCTATCCGGTAAACTGGCACAAAGGTAGTGGGAATTTCTGTATTTTTGGTTATTTGCAAAATTTCTCACAGTTTAAGCCGTGATCTGCACCTTGTTTTTAACATCTCGTTAGCACCTTTCCTCGCCTTCCCTTAGCCAAGCCATTACACTTCGCAACAACTCTGCACCAGCGGGTAACCAGGGTGGTTGCCTCTGCGTCGGTGGTTAATGTCGTCCGATAAGGAATATAAAAATGGCATTGAAAGACGCCCCTACCTCAGTTCTGCTCGAAAACGTTCTCAGCCTGATCCATCAAAAGTTGCCCAAAAACAGCGCCTCTCTGGTCGAGCGCTTCGTTGCCAAGTTCTACGGCAACATGGCGAGTTCCGACCTGCACGATCGCAATGACAGCGATCTCTATGGCGCGGCCCTGAGCCTGTGGAATGCCCTCAATCAGCGCCGCGGTATCGATCCCTACATCCGGGTCTACAATCCCGAGCTGACCCGTCACGGCTGGCAATCGCCCCATACCATCGTCGAGGTGATCCTGCAGGACTCGCCCTTCCTGGTCGACTCCATCCGGATGGCGCTCAAGCGACTCAATATCACTGCCCACATGATGCTGCACCAACCGCTGCACCTCATTCGTGGTGCGGATGGCAAGATTGACGCCATTCTGGAGCTCGACAACACCGACGGGCAGACCTCGGTTGAAACGGCATTCCTTATCGAGATCGATCACCTCACCAGCGAGGTGCAGATGGCCGCGCTGGCTACCGAGCTCAACTCGGTGGCCGGTGAAGTGGCGCTTGCCGTGGGCGACTGGCAGCCCATGCTGGCCAAGCTCAATGAGATCATCGACGAACTGCCCAAGCGCAAGCACCCGGTCAGCAAGGAGGAGGTGGCCTCCTGCGTTGCCTTCCTCAAATGGGTAGCTGCCCACAACTTTACCCTGATGGGGTATCGTCGTTACGACGTCAAGGCGGTGGAGGGGGATCACGAGATCCTGCCGCAGGCGAGCTCCAGCCTGGGGTTGATGAAAAACTCCATCAAGGAGGTGGGTCAGCGCCTTGGCAACATGCCGGCCAGCGCCCGTCACGCCGCTCTGAGTTCTGACCTGCTGATCCTCACCAAATCCAACAGCAAGTCCCGGGTGCACCGTCCGGCTTATGTGGATTACATCGGCATCAAGCGCTTTGACGAGCATGGCAAGGTGATCGGGGAAGATCGCTTCATAGGTCTCTACGCCTCTTCCATCTACAACACCAGCGCGACCCAGATCCCGCTCATCAGCCATCGTCTCGAACGCATCATGGCTGCCTCCGGTCACGAGAAGGGCTCCCACGCCTACAAGGCGCTGCTGAACGTATTGGAAACCTACCCGCGCGATGAGCTGATCCAGGCCCGCGAAGAGGAGCTGTTGGCCACCGGTCTTGGGGTGCTGGAGATGCAGGAGCGTGACATGTTGCGGCTGTTCGTGCGCCGCGACGTGTACGGCCGTTTCTTCTCCTGCATGGTCTATGTCACCAAGGAGCGCTACAACACGGCGCTGCGGATCAAGACCCAGCAAATTTTGCAGAAATATTTTGGCAGCAATGAAGAGGTGGAGTTCAACGTCTACTTCACCGAGGGCGTGCTGGCGCGGACCCACTACATAGTGCGGGTCAACAACAACAACGTGGATGTGGATGTGAACGAAGTACAGAACAACCTGATTGAAGCGGCCCGCAGCTGGGACGACAGACTCGACTCCGTGCTGCTTTCCCACTATGGCGAGGCCCGTGGTAATGAGCTGCGCCGCCGTTTCAGCACTGCATTCCCTCGTGCTTACAAGGAAGATGTGCTGCCTGGCTCTGCCGTGGCCGACATCATGGCGCTCGATAACCTGAGCGAAGCCGAACCGCTGGGGATGCTGTTCTACCGCGCGCAGGAGGAGGAGAACGATCGTCGGGTACGGCTCAAACTGTTCCATCGCACCGAACCCATTCACCTCTCCGATGTGCTGCCGATGCTGGAGAACATGGGACTGAGGGTGATCGGCGAGACCCCGTATCAGGTACGCACTCCGGCTGGCGATCTGTTCTGGATCCTCGACTTCTCCATGTTGCTGCATGGCGAGCAGCCCTTTGATCTGGCCCAGAGCCAGCAGCGCTTCCAGCAGGCGTTTGCCGCCATCTGGAACAAGCAGCTGGAAGATGACGGCTTCAACCGGCTGGTGCTGGGGGCGGGTCTCACCGGCCGTCAGGTGTCGGTGCTGCGCGCCTATGCCAAATACATGCGCCAGACCGGCGTCTCCTTCAGCCAGTCCTATATCGAAGAGACTCTGACCCGTTACCCCGACATCGCCCAGTTGCTGTTTGCTCTGTTCGAACAGCGGCTCGATCCAGCCGGCAAGCAGGACGCCAAGGTGCCATCGCAAGATGCCAAGGCATCCGCCAAGCTGCACGAGGAGCTTGCCGCCAAGCTGGATCAGGTGGCCAACCTGGACGACGATCGCATCATTCGCCGCTATGTGGAGATGATCGACGCTACCCTGCGCACCAACTACTACCAGCTGGACAAGGCGGGTAACATCAAGCCCTACATCTCCTTCAAACTGGCACCGTCCAGCATCACCGACATGCCGCTGCCGTTGCCGAAATTCGAGATCTTCGTCTATTCGCCGCGAGTGGAAGGGGTGCATCTGCGCTGGGGCAAGGTCGCCCGTGGCGGCCTGCGCTGGTCCGATCGAAAAGAGGACTTTCGCACCGAAGTGCTGGGTCTGGTGAAAGCCCAGCAGGTCAAGAACACTGTCATAGTACCGGTGGGGGCCAAGGGCGGTTTCTACTGCAAACAGATGCCGGTGGGGGCGCCCCGCGCCGTCATTCAGGAGGAGGGCAAGGCCTGTTATCGCCTGTTTATCCGCGGCCTGCTCGATGTGACTGGCAACATCATCGGCGGCGAGGTGATCCCGCCCAAATCCGTGGTACGCCACGACGAGGATGACTACTACCTGGTGGTCGCTGCCGACAAGGGCACAGCCACCTTCTCCGACATCGCCAACGAGATCAGTCTCGAATACGGTCACTGGCTCGGTGATGCGTTCGCCTCCGGCGGTTCGGTCGGTTACGACCACAAGAAGATGGGCATCACCGCCCGTGGTGCCTGGGAGTCGGTCAAGCGCCACTTCCGCGAGATCGGCGTCAACTGCCAGACCACCGACTTCACTTGCGTGGGGATTGGGGACATGGCGGGCGACGTGTTCGGCAACGGCATGCTGCTCTCCGAGCACACCCGGCTGGTGGGTGCGTTCAACCACATGCACATCTTTGTTGACCCCGCTCCGGATGCGGCCAAGAGTTTTGTCGAGCGCCAGCGCCTGTTCGATCTGCCGGGCTCCAGCTGGGATGACTACAACCGCGAGCTGATATCACAAGGGGGCGGCATCTTCCTGCGCTCGGCCAAGTCCATCAAGCTGAGCCCGGAAATGCAGACACTGCTCGGCACCGACAAGGCCAGCATGGCGCCGAACGAGCTGATCAAGGCGCTGCTTTGCCTCAATGTCGACCTGCTGTGGAATGGCGGCATTGGCACCTATGTGAAGAGCGCTCGCGAGAGCGATGCCGAGGTGGGCGATCGCAGCAACGACGCACTGCGAGTCAATGGTCGCGATCTGCGGGCTCGTATAGTGGGTGAGGGGGGCAACCTCGGCTTCACCCAGCTCGGTCGGGTGGAGTACGCCAGTCAGGGCGGTCGCATCAATACCGATTTTACCGACAACGTGGGCGGGGTGGACTGCTCCGACAACGAGGTGAACATCAAGATCCTGCTCAACCAATTGGTGGCCGCAGGGGATCTGACTCTCAAGCAGCGTAACCAGATGCTCTATGAGATGACCGACGACGTGGCGCAGATCGTGATCACCAACGCCTATCGCCAGTCCCAGTCCATCTCGGTCACCAGCTTCCGCGGCTCTGAACAACTCAAAGAGCAACAGCGCTTTATTCAGGGGCTGGAGCGGGAAGGCAAGCTGGACCGTGCGTTGGAGTTCCTGCCATCCGATGAGGAGCTTTCCGAGCGGATGGCGGCAGGGCAGGGACTGACCCGCCCCGAACTGGCGGTGCTGGTGGCTTACGGCAAGATGGTGCTGAAAGAGCAGCTCAACTGCCCGGAAGTGACCGACGAGCCCTTCCTCGCCAACATGCTGGTCACCAGCTTCCCGGCCAAGGTGCAGCAGCAGTTTGGTGCCCAGCTGGCCGATCACCCGCTGCGCGGCGAAATCATCGCTACCCGGGTGGCCAACATGCTGGTCAACGACATGGGGCTCAACTTCGCCAGCCGAATGAAGGACGAGACCGGTGCCTCGGTGGCGGAAGTGGCCTGCTGCTTCGCCATGGCCCGCGAAGTGTTTGGCATGAACCAGTTGTGGCGCGATATCGAAGGGTGCGACAACCTGGTTGATGCCCAGACTCAGCTCGAGCTGATGTTCTACAGCCGCCGCATTGTGCGCCGAGCCACCCGCTGGTTCCTGCGTGCCCGCAATCGCAGCTGGAGCATCAGCGAGAACATCGCCTTCTTCCGTCCGGCGTTCGAGACCCTCGGCACACACCTTTACGAGGTGATGGATGAGAGCGAAGTAGCCGAGCATCGTCAGGCTGTTGCCAAGTGGATGGAGAAACAGGTGCCTGAGGCCATTGCCCGTCAGGTCGCCCATATGAGCAGCCTCTTCTCCAGCCTGGATCTGGCGCAGATTGCCGCGGAGCACAAGACCGATATCCTGCGCGCCGCCAATGTCTACTATCGCCTCGGAGCCAAACTGGATCTGCACTGGTTCCTCGACCAGATCAACCATCAGCCGGTCGGCAACCACTGGCAGGCGATGGCGCGAGCTTCCTTCCGCGAAGATCTTGACTGGCAGCAACGCAGTCTCACTTCTGTGGTACTGGAAGGGTGCAAAGATCAGGGGGAATGCGCTACCATACTGGCTGACTGGATTTCGGAGCATGAGCAACTCTTGTCCCGTTGGACCCACATGTTGGCCGACTTCAAGACCACCAGTACTCACGAGTTCGCCAAGTTCTCGGTGGCCTTGCGAGAGTTGAACCTGCTCCAGTTGAATTGTCGGGCACTTTAATTGCCAGATTAAGGCATGACACCGACATTACACCCAAAGCCCCGGCCAGTTGCTGGGGCTTTCTTTAAGGAGCAAAGATGTTGTACCCCATCGCCAGGCATTTCCTGTTCAAACTCAATCCGGAACAGGCTCACGATCTCTCCATGAAGTATTTGCCCCGCCTTCTCGGTACGCCACTCGATTGTTTCTTCCGCCAGAATTTGCCGAAACGCCCCGTCACTGTCATGGGGCTTTCTTTTGCCAATCCGGTGGGATTGGCGGCCGGTCTGGATAAAGATGGTGAGTGCATTGACGCGCTGGGTGCCATGGGATTTGGCTTTATCGAGGTCGGTACCGTCACCCCCAGACCCCAGAGCGGCAATGACAAGCCGCGCCTGTTCCGGGTTATTCCGGCAGAGGGGATCATCAACCGGATGGGATTCAACAACAAGGGGGTTGATCATCTGGTGGCCAAGGTAAAAGAGGCCAAATATCAGGGGGTCATCGGTATTAATATCGGCAAGAACAAAGACACTCCCATCGAACAGGGCAAGGATGATTACCTGATCTGCATGGACAAGGTTTATGATCATGCTGGTTATATTGCAGTCAATATCTCTTCCCCCAACACCCCGGGGTTGCGTTCGCTGCAATATGGCGAGGCGCTGGATGAATTGCTGGCAGCCCTCAAGGTACGTCAGCAAGAGCTGGCCGCCCAATATAAAAAGTATGTGCCGCTGGCGGTTAAAATTGCCCCGGATTTAAGCCTTGAAGAAATAGATCAGGTGGCCGCGTCGCTGGTGCGTAATGGTATTGATGGGGTTATCGCCACCAATACCACCCTCGAGCGCGAGATGATTTATGACATGCCCCACGCCGGTGAAGCGGGTGGCCTGAGTGGTCGTCCGCTGCAGCATAAGAGTACCGAGGTGATCCGTCATCTGGCCAAGGCGCTCAATGGTGCTCTGCCAATTATCGGTGTGGGTGGTATTGATAGTGCCATGGCCGCCCGTGAAAAATTGGCCGCCGGTGCCAGTCTGGTACAAATTTATAGCGGCTTTATTTATAAAGGGCCGGGGTTGGTCAAAGAGATTGCGACCAATATTTAAGAAATAGATGGCGGAGCCCTTTATTTGACGTTGCTGATTTCCTGCATATGGAATAAAGTCAACTGGTAATTATCAAGTAAGGGCTCCAACATGTTTATCCAACCGACCGATAGCTGGAAATGGCACTATGATGCCCAGAGTGACCGTCTGATGTTGGACCTGTCTGATAACATGTTATTTGCAACCGAGTATAAAGGGCGACAATTGGTGCCCAGCTCATTTGCAACCCAGCCTTTTTGCGTCGATGATGCAGCCCTCTATTATCAGTTGATGGATAAAGCAGCCGAACTTGAGTGGAGTATTCCCCATCAGGTGCAACTGGTGCTTAATGCCATCGCGGTCAGTCGTTTTTATAAACCCCTGATGCCGCAAAGCTGGTTTTTTAGTGAACAGCATCCGCAAGTGATCCCGCAAAACGGTGATCTGGTCTTGATGAATACACCCCATGGCAACGGCGAATTTATGGTCATTGAGGCAGGGGATCAGGCTAGCGTCTGTTTGAACCTCACTGCCGATCTGGTATTGACCACCAGTAAAACATTGCCGCGTTTTGGGGTGATCAAGGTGATGAATAACCGGATGAAACCGCGTATTACCGTGACCGAGCAATATCGTCAGGTCAGTTGATATCTTTTCATCAATTGTTTTATCTCTGTGATTACACCGCTGCTTGTTTTTACTGTTGTCACCTCAATCGCGCTTCGTTTCTGATACTTCATTGATCCGCGAACATCTTGCCCATTCTCATTGATCTTCATGGTTGTGGCTCGGCCTCTCTTGAGGCTTGTTACATCCACTTGCACCTTGTGTTCTGACCCACGCAGTATCTTGGTATTCCGTGCTGTAAGCACGGTACTTCCCTCTGTTTCGCTCTGCTTGCGTAGTGCCTTCACCCCAGTGTCAACACATCACTCACTGCAGCGATTTTCTTCATACGACATTTTATGCTTGAAACGAGAGCTATTCTCACTTACATTTTGTTATAACATAACAAAATGGAGTTGCCATGAAGCCTCATATTCATCCGGATTATCGTTTGGTGCTGTTCCATGACACGGCAGCAGATGCCTTTTTCCTGGTCGGTTCAACCATCAAGAGCGATCGCCGCTATACGTGGCAAGACGGGAAGGAGTATCCCTATGTATCGCTCGATGTTTCCAGTCAGTCGCACTCGTTTTATACCGGCAAGCAGAAGCAGGTATCGAGCGAGGGGAGTGTGGCCCGTTTCAACAAGCGCTTTGGCGCATTTTCAAGCAAGAAGGAGTCCTGAATGCAGGTCGTCTGTTCACTCAAATCCGCAAGGGCGCGTCATCCCGATTGTCAATTGGTGCGCCGTCGGGGCAAATTGTTCGTGATTTGCAAAAGCAATCCCCGTTTCAAGGCTCGTATGAAGTGATCCGCTAAATGATGTCTGGCCCCATGATCCCGCCATCGGATAGTCATGGGGCCTTTTACCTTTTCGCCACCTATCAATCTGTCTCCATCCTGCTGTTTGCGCCGACTTTTGCATGCTCCAGCCCGCCTGATGAGGTATAATGCGGCACTATTTTTATGGGTTCCCCGTGAGCGTGATGAAAGAATTTTTTGCAACCTGCCCCAAGGGGCTGGAAAACCTGTTGGCCGACGAGCTGACCAATCTTGGCGCAGAGCAGGTCCGTGAGACCGTGGCTGGCGTGCATTTCAAAGGCGAACTGGCGATTGGCTACAAGGCCTGTCTGTGGAGCCGTTTCGCCTCCCGTATCGTGCTGGTGCTCTCCGAATTCCAGATGAACGACGATCTGGATCTTTATCTCGGTGCCCACACCATCCCCTGGGAAGAGCACTTCTCCGGTACCGCTACCATCGCGGTGGACTTTACCGGTACCAACCCCGCCATTCGCAATACCCAATATGGCGCGCTGAAGATCAAGGATGCCATCGTTGACCGCTTCACCAAGCGCGGTCACGTGCGTCCGGACGTGGACAAAAAGTCGCCGGATATTCGCATCATGGCGCACCTGGGCAAGGGCAAGGCCAATATCACGCTGGACTTGTCGGGCCCGGCGCTGCACCAGCGTTTCTATCGTCAAGGCACCGGTGAAGCGCCCCTCAAAGAGAACCTGGCCTGCGCCATGATTGCCCGTAGCGGCTGGGCCGGCGAGCCCATGATGGACCCCATGTGCGGTTCCGGTACCCTGCTGATTGAAGCGGCCTTTATCGCCGCCGACATGGCACCGGCATTGCGCCGCGAGCGCTTCGGTTTCGATCGCTGGCTGCAGCACGATAGAGAGCTGTGGCAAAGCCTGATGATGGAAGCGCAAGTGCGAGCCAAACGCGGTATGCAGCGCTGCGAGGTGAAACTGTTTGGTTGTGATGCCGATTCACGTGTGCTGCTCAAAGCCCGGGATAATGCCAAAGCGGCCGGTGTGGCCCATCTCATCACCTTCAAGCAAGCCGATGTCACCAAGCTGGAAAACCCGCTGCCGATGCCTGCCCCTGTTGAAGGGGAAGAAGGTCAAGGAGAGGCCCGCCAGGTCGGTATGCTGATCTCCAACCCGCCTTATGGCGAGCGTCTTGGCGAGTTCCCGGCGCTGCTGGAAGTGCATCAGGCGCTGGGCGATGCTCTGCGTCGCAGCTTCCAGGGTTGGAAAGTCTCCATTCTTTCTGCATCGCCCGAGCTGCTTAGCTGTCTGCGCCTGCGCGCCGACAAGCAATATCGCCTGTTCAACGGCGCCCTCGAGTGTCAGCTGCGCAATTATCAAATCGCACTGGACTCCGTGGCTTCCCAAAAAGAGGTCGCGCAGGACTTTGCCAACCGTCTGCGCAAGAATCTGAAAACCCTCGAGAAATGGGCCAACAAAGAGGGCATCGATTGCTATCGCATCTACGATGCCGACTTGCCGGAATACAACGCCGCCATCGACCGCTATCAGGACTATCTGGTGGTGCAAGAGTATGCCGCGCCCAAGGACATCCCCGCCCAGAAGACCCGTCAACGTCTGCTCGACATGGTGCAGGCCGCCATCAAGGTGACTGGCATGGATGGCGAGAAAGTGATCCTGAAGGTGCGCGAGCGTCAGGAAGGCAAACAGCAGTATCAGAAGCTCTCCGAAGAGCAGCACCGGATGGAAGTGCAGGAGTACGGTGCCAGGCTGTGGGTCAACCTCTACGACTATCTTGATACCGGCCTGTTCCTCGACCACCGTCAGACTCGCCGCATGTTGGGTCAGATGGCCAAGGGCAAGCGCTTCCTGAACCTGTTTGCCTATACCGGCAGTGCCACCGTGCACGCAGGTCTTGGCGGTGCCAGCGAGACCACCACAGTGGACATGTCCCACACCTACCTGAACTGGGCGCAGGACAACATGCGTCTCAACTCGCTGGTGGGCCGTCAGCACAAGTTTGTCCAAGCAGATTGCCTGAAGTGGTTGTCTGAAGCCGATGAGCAGTACGACCTCATCTTCATCGATCCGCCCACCTTCTCCAACTCCAAGCGGATGGACGAGAGCTTCGACGTACAGCGCGATCACCTGTTGCTGATGCAGCACCTGAAGCGCCTGCTGGCGTCGGACGGCACTCTGGTCTTCTCCAACAACAAGCGTCACTTCAAGATGGATCTGGCCGGTCTCGAGGCCACTGGTCTCAAGGCCCAGAACATCACCCAGAAGACGCGACCGAAGGATTTCGAACGTAACCAGCACATCCACAACTGCTGGATCATCACCCATGCGCCGGAGCAAGGCGAGGCGTGATGCTGACCCTGTTTCATACCGACGGTTGCCACCTGTGCGAGCAGGCCTGGGCGCTGGTGGAGGAGGCTGGTCTTGCCACCGCCACCCGCCAGTGCGACATCATGGATGATGAGCAGTGGCTTGCCGCCTATCGGGTGCGCATTCCGGTGCTGCGTGACGAAGCAGGCCACGAGCTCGGTTGGCCCTTCACACTGGCCGAGCTCAAAAGCTGGGCCGCCCGTCAGGGGTGAGAGTGATTTGACGATAAAACGGGGGCAGACCCAGTCTGCTGCCCGTTTTTTTCATATGAAATAAGGAACACACATGGCTCTTTTAACATTGCACGGCGCATGTCTGTCGTTCAGTGATTTCCCGCTGCTCGACAATGCCGAATTGACCATCGAGCGGGGCGAGCGCCTCTGCCTGGTTGGCCGCAACGGGGCGGGCAAGTCCACCCTGATGAAGGTCATTGCCAGCGAATTGCCGCTGGACGACGGGCGTCTGGTGTTGCAACAAGATTTGAAAGTGACCCGCCTTGAGCAGGATCCGCCCGCTTCCAGCGAGCTGACGGTGTTTGACTATGCCGCCGAAGGGCTGGCGGGGGTGGGGGAGCTGCTCAAGCAGTACCACCACATCTCCATGGAGCTGGCGAGCGATCCGTCAGACGCCAACATTCGCAAGATGAGCGAGTTGCAAGAGCAGCTCGACTATCAGAACGGTTGGCAGTTCGAGACCCGCATCAGTCAGGTGTTGACCCTGCTGGGGCTGGATCCTGACGTGACCCTCGACAGCCTCTCCGGCGGCTGGCTGCGCAAAGTGGCGCTGGCCCGTGCGCTGGCTTGCGATCCCGACTTGTTGCTGCTCGATGAGCCGACCAACCACCTGGATATCGAAGCCATCAACTGGCTGGAAGATTTCCTCAAGGATTTTCGCGGCGCCATCGTCTTTATCTCTCACGATCGGGAGTTCATCCACAAGCTGGCCACCCGGATCATCGATCTCGATCGCGGCGCCATCACCTCCTGGCCGGGCAACTACGACGAGTATCTGCAGGGGAAAGAGGAGTGGCTGAGGGTCGAAGAGCTGAAAAATGCCGAGTTCGACCGCAAACTGGCCCAGGAAGAGGTGTGGGTGCGTCAGGGTATCAAGGCTCGCCGTACCCGTAACGAAGGTCGGGTGCGCGCCCTTGAGGCGATGCGGATGGAGCGCTCCCAGCGTCGCGAGTTGCAGGGCAAGGCCAAGCTGCAACTGGACGAGGTCAATCGCTCCGGCAAGCTGGTGTTCGAGACCGAAGGGCTGGGGCTGGACTTTGGCGATCGCACCCTGTTCAAGGGGCTCGATCTGCAAGTGCTGCGTGGCGACAAGATTGCGCTGGTCGGTCCCAATGGCTGCGGCAAATCGACCCTGATCAAGCTGTTGCTGGGTCAGCTTGAGCCAACCCGTGGCACCGTCAAGGGGGGCACCAATCTGGAGGTGGCCTACTTCGATCAGTACCGCGAGCAGCTCGATCCCGAGCAGACCGTGGTGGACAACGTCGGGGAGGGCAAGCAGGAGGTGATGGTGCGCGGCCGCTCCCGTCATATCCTCGGTTACCTGCAGGACTTCCTGTTCGAGCCCAAGCGGGCCCGTACGCCGGTCAAGGCGCTCTCCGGTGGCGAGAAGAACCGGCTGCTGCTGGCCAAGTTGTTCCTCAAGCCCAGCAACCTGCTGATCCTCGATGAACCGACCAACGATCTGGATGTCGAGACCCTGGAACTGCTGGAAGAGCTGCTTTCCGACTACCCCGGCACCCTGCTGCTGGTGAGTCACGATCGTCGCTTCATCGACAACACAGTGACCGGCTGCTGGCTGTTTGAGGGGGATGGCCGCATCAGCGATTACGTGGGTGGTTACGCCGATATGATGGCGACCCGCGAGCAGCAGAACGCTCAACAACAGGCCAAGAGTGCACCGGTCAAGGCGCCCGAGCCGGTCGTTGCCGCCGCGCCAGAAGCGCCGAAGAAGAGCAAGAAGCTCTCCTACAAGCTGCAGCTTGAACTGGAAGGGTTGCCTGCTCGTCTTGAGCAGCTGGAAGCCGAGCTGGATGCGCTGCAAAGCGAGATCAACCAGCCCGGGTTCTTCTCGCTGCCGGCAGATAAAACCCAGCCGAAACTGGATGCGCTCAATGCCGCTGAAGCCGCGCTGGAGCAGGCATTTGCTCGCTGGGAAGAGCTGGAAGGACTCAAAAATCAGGAGTAAGTTCCCTGTAATTAAAACTTAATCCAGTTCAGTGCCTTGTGTCACATAGCCCGGTTAGGGTGGAAGTTTTTGTTTGACCGAGTGCGCTCGCAGGAGTAAAGATGAAAGCGACCGATGCAGAATTGGTCGCTTTTTTTGTTCCACGAAGAGGGTCGTAGATGATGAAGAGACAGAAGCGGGACCGTCTGGAAAGAGCTCGTGCTCGTGGTTATCAGGCTGGCGTGGTCGGCAAACAGAAAGAAGCGTGTCCGTATCAATGCCTGGATGCCCGAGGGCATTGGCTTGGTGGTTGGCGTGACGCCATGGAAGGGCGGGGCTCAGGCCTCTTCATGAAGTAGCAGCTACTTCATCACTCATTACAAAAGGAAAGGGGCCGTTGTGGCCCCTTTGCGTTAATGCTGTTTTACTACCAATCAGAGAGATCAGAATGCGGTGGTATCTTTAAACAGGCCCACTTTCAGGTCGGTGGCGCTGTAGATCGGACGGCCGTCGACTTCGACCACACCATCAGCAATCCCCATCACCAGCTTGCGGTTGATGACGCGCTTGAAGGTGATCTTGTAGGTAACTTTCTTAGCAGTCGGCAGGATCTGGCCGGTGAATTTCACTTCACCTACGCCCAGAGCACGACCCTTGCCGGGGCCACCTTTCCAGCCAAGGAAGAAGCCAACCAGCTGCCACATGGCGTCCAGACCGAGACAGCCAGGCATCACAGGATCACCCGGGAAGTGGCAATCGAAGAACCAGAGATCCGGAGTAATGTCGAGCTCAGCCAGGATCTCACCCTTGCCGTGTTCGCCGCCGTTGTCATTGATCTTGACGATGCGGTCCATCATCAACATGTTGGGGGCAGGCAGCTGACTGTTACCCTCACCAAACAGTTCGCCACGGCTGCAAGCCAGCAGCTCTTCACGGGTAAAAGAGTTCTTGCCCTGTTCGCACAGGGAAAGGCGGGCTTCCATGGTGGTATTGTCTACGGTCACGCGGTATTTCCTTCAAATGGGTCAAAGCCGGGCCAATTTAGCTTACAGTTGTTCGCTAAACAACTCCGATCACTTCATCAGCGGCCAAACAGGCGCCCCAGCAGGGATTGCAGCAGTCCGACTTTGGCAGTGGAGCCGTTCAACTCGTCCAACCGCTCCTGAATACGGCCAAACAGGGTATCAGGCATATCAGGCTCACCGGCGACACAGCCAGTCAGCAACTCGATGGCCTCTTCCACATGATCCACCGGGTGGATGTGGAACTGGCCTGCTTCAACCGCTGCAATCACCTCGTCAGAGAGGTTCAGCTGCTGGATGTTGGTGCCCGGCAAAATGATCCCTTGCTTGCCGGTGATGCCGTGGATTTTGCACACCCGGAAGAAGCCTTCAATCTTCTCGTTGACGCCACCCACGGCCTGCACATTGCCAAACTGATCGACCGCACCGGTCACGGCGAAGTGCTGATAGATAGGCTGGCGGGCGAGGGCAGAGAGCAGGGCACACAAGCCGGTCAGGGATGCACTGTCGCCATCAATTTCGTGGTAAGACTGCTCGAACACAAGATTGGCCGACAGGGGGGAGGGGTTCTCTGCACCAAATTTGTTGGAGAGATAGCCGTGGATAATCATCATCGCCTTGGCGTGGATATGACCGGCCAGCTCCGCTTTGCGCTCGATATCCGCCACATCGCCATCACCAAGGTGTACGGTAGCAGTGAGGCGCACCGGCTCGCCGAAGTCATAAGGGTGACCGGAGACCTGAATGACAGACAGGCCGTTGATCTGGCCAATCTCTTCGCCATCGGTTTGCAGCAGGATCTGGCCGTCGATAACACCCTGATCGGACTGCTCAACCAGATAGTTGAGGCGGTAATCCTGCTCCTCCAGTGCGCCGCGGATATGCTCGTCGGTGACCACATCAGATTCCAGCTCCCGGGCCAGACTGTCAGCCATCCGCATGATGGCGGAGAGTTGCACTTCGGAGAGCGACAACCACTCCTGATGGTCACAGAGGCGGCTGGCATGACGACAAAGGGCGGCGAGGGCGGCTGGCGTGAAGTCCAGCAGGCTCCAGCGCTGGCGCAGCCAAGCCAGGTATTGCAGAAATTCCTGCAGATCCTCTTCAATATTCACCTCTGACACCAGATCCGCGCGCAGGAAGATGCGCTCGGACATATCGCGATCCAGCATCTGGAACTCGGCCACGTCGAGTCGGTCACCGACCAGGATCAGCTTGAGCTTGATGGGGGTCGCTTCAGGCGCGAAGAAGGGGGTCAGGGTTTTCCCTTCCTGATAGGCGTTCCAGTCCAGCTCGCCTTTTTGCATGGCATTTTTCAGTTTGAACCAGAGGTGCGGCTGATCCAGCAGCTCGTCCAGTTGCAAAATGAGGTAGCCGCCGTTGGCTTCGCGCAGCAAGCCAGGCTCCAACAGGTGCTGGTTAGCATACACAGAGCCTTGCTCGGTTTGGTAGTTGATGGAGCCAAACAGGGTATCCCAGTTGAGATCACGGCCATAAATTACCGGCGCTTCCTGCGCTTCGTGGTGGATCAGCAGGTTGATCAGAATGGGGTGCTGGAATTCCAGACCCAATGCCACGTGAGCCGCCAGATCGGAGAGGAAATCATCGATTTTCGGATCATTGTTCTGCTTGCGCATGATGCGGGTCACGATGCGTTCGGCATCGAGATGGTGGCTCAACAGCTTGAGCAGCTCGCCAACCATTTCGCAAAACTCGACGCCGGTGCCCGGTTGCAGGCGCAGCCAGATAGGCTTGTAGGGGTTGTTCAGATTCTCGGTGTAGCAGAGATCAAACAGGTCACCATCCTTGCCATTAGAGTCGGCAATCAGCGTCTGGCAAACGCCTTCGTAATCTGCGCCGGGGAATCCGTTGAGCAGCATGACCGGACAGTCACCATCAAAACTGGCAAGACGTTTGATGCCGGAAATGGCTCTGGGTTGCAGCGCAGCAAAGGGGATAGGTTCAAGCTCGCTAAGCTTGGAGAACTGTTCAATCGCAAAAGCGGGTTTTAATTGTTCTGATGTTAATTCAGCCACTTAAGACATCCGGTCGAAGATAGGATCAATTGTTGCCATTATACACAGTTCAATAAGTGGTGACAGGAAACAAGATACATGATTTAACATAATATACATTATGCGCAATGACGGGTGCGGGAGGGAGCCGCTTTGATGTGGCTGACGTCTTGGCCACTGAGGCCGACATGGTTGCCTATCTGTTGGCAGCTCTTGAAGATGGTGATCCGGCGCTGCTGACAGCGGCGTTTGATGATGTGGAGCGTGCTCGCGCTAAACTACGTGGCAAACCGCGCTACACACTGGAAGAACTGCTGGCTCAGTGTGACCCCAATGCTATGTCACTAGGTGAAATGGATTGGGGCCAATCAGTGAAGAAAAGCGAATAAATGCTACTTAACCAAGGACCAACTTTTACCCCATTCGGTTACAGTTTTCCCGCTTCGGCTCTTTTGCAGCGGATAGAACATTCTTTGATACTTTTTGCCTTCAAACTCAACAATCTCTTTGCTTGATGCATAAGGAAAAGCAGCATCAAGTCTGGCGGAAAGCTGCTCTGATTCAGACATGGATAGCAAACCATCAGCTTTCAATTGGTCTTTGATCATCCTAACCATGGCTTTAGCCTGCTTTAGGGAAGAGTCATATTTGTTCGGGTTGTTACCATCATAGTTATCGGAACGGCGTTGCCAATCCTGCAAGTCGGATTCGGCTTTTTTTAAGTCTTCAAGAGTATACATAAATGCACCAATTATCAGAGATGCCGATAAATAGGGTTATCGGCATCATTGTGAGAGATAACAAGCCTTGTTGAAAGCAGTAGTCCGCAGCTTTTCCTTAGCTTAAAGGTTCGGAAATCGATCAGGAGCGAGGCTACATACAGACCTCCTGCGATCTGACTGGCCAAAGCAGAAGGACAATATCTGGTTGATTCCTCCTGCAGATGCTCTTGCAACGACAACAGAATAACACAGTCAACCGCCCTGCCCCTCACACCGAAATGTCCCATTTTAAGATAAGAGTTCACTATTAAATCAGTACGCCGCGCTGGATTCCCCCTCACCAATGGAGCGTTAAGTTTGATTGGCACCGTTATAACCAACGTCATTACCGTGAATATTCTTAGAAATATCTGTCCCCTACCTGAGAGGTCTCTCTCTGGAAATATTGATACTCCTTTTTGTAAAACAGCCATAAAAATGCCGATTATCGCAATAGATTCCCCTCCCCTTAATCCTCACGGCTTATTGTTGTGGCTAGAATGATTGCGGCTTGAAGAGTATTCGCCATTTCTTTTTGGAAGTCGGGTCAATTCATATTCAAGGCACGTTTGGCGATGGCCAATGTGGGTGGCTGGCAGGTCAAGTAGAGGTTGCTGTTGAATTGCTGCAATATGCGTTTGAGCTCGTTCATATCATCGGGATGGAGGGTTAAGGACCAGAGTGCTCTGGGCTGGCCGTGATGGAGGCCATTGGTATAGATAATGGTGCAATCTTCGATACGCAACTCTTTGCAGTGGGCCTCCATCTGCAGGCCCACATCCGGAAACCAGATATGCAGCGTGCCTGAAGAGATAAAGGTGAACTGGGCTATGAGCGACCCTTTGCCAACGATCCTGAAGGTCTTTTCCACCACTGCCACTTGCATACCCGCTCCTTGGTATCTCGTCAATATTGATATCAATATCACCAATGATGACTGGATATGCAAGTGTGATAACAAGGCGCTGTTCAATCCGAATATGATTGCTTCCGGCATGTTACTTAGCTTTCGGCATCGGGTGGTCTCGGTGTTTCAACAAGCAATTTTGTTTTTTGCTTCTCTGCTACGGGATAAATATGTATGCCGCAGATGGCAAGGAGCCTGTTCTGAATCATCCATGTGAGCCAAAAATATTTCCTGAACCGATTGCGATCCAGAGAAGTACAAAATCGCCGCACCAACTTCTATGACATCCCAAACAAGCCATTCTGTGTTCTAAGAGCAGTCAATACAAATCAGGGTCATGTCACGTTGTTCGTTAGTTCTTGTGAATGTTATCTCTCACATGTTGGTTCAATCGGTCCAGCGGCTTTTGCTGGGCGCTCTCATGTCGTTCACTGTTGCTGGTGTGCAGGTATTTCGAAGTGGTGTCGATGCTGTCATGTCCTGCATCGGCCTGTACGTGGGAAAGCGGTCTCCCATGCAGGTTGATGTCATGGGTGATCCCGGTATGGCGGATCGCATGGGGAGAGAGTTGCCGCATTTCGGCCGCATCCTGGACAAATCCATCCTGCTCTGCCAATTCTGCGCCTTTACCGATGATCACCATGATCAAATCCCGTAACTGGCGAATTCCAAGGTTGGCGTTGAGTTCCCCCTGATCGCGACCATGTGCTGCCGCTTTATGGCGAACGAACAGTGGCGTCTGTTCATCCGGTGTCGGCAAGGGAGAGAGACCGAGGAAACGGCGGTAGCGTTCGAGTGCCGCCAACAGCGCTTGGGATACCGCCACGGTACGCCGTTTACCCCCTTTGCTTTGCGGAATAAAGTAGCCCCAGACGCCGGTTTTGCGATCCCGCCTGAACTGCCCCATCACAGGTGTAAAGCCCGGCCGGGCAGCAACCTCAGAGATCCGCAGATAGCAGGCGTACATCAGAATGGTGAGAAAACGGCTGCGCTCATGCTGCTCCGGATGGTCGTTGGCAAGGGTATCGGCAGCTTGCATCACGTATGACCACTGCAACTCGCTGAAGGCCTGCACCTGATCATCGGCCTCCTGCTGTTGCGGCCGTTTGACCCGCTGCAGTAGCAGAGCGGGATTCCTGTCCATGTACTCCTCCTGGATCAGGAACTGGAAGAAGGCCGACAGGATGGCCAGTTTGGTCTTCATCGCCTGCTCGCTAAGACGATAGGGCAAGGTGCGGCCTAGCTCCCGCTTACCGAGAAACGGTCGCCATTGTGGATTGGGCAACCGCTCTCCCCACTCCTTGTCGAGGACAAACTGCGCCACGTTGCGATAGGCGATCAACTCGTCAGGGGGGGACTGACAGTAGTCGAGATAGCGGATCATGATGCGGCGAGTGAGATCTTTCGGGCTGATGGCCGCCTCGCGAAAGCACCAGTGCAAAAAAGTGGTCAGTTCGCTGCGATAGGTTTTGTAGTTGTTTTCGCTGTTGCGCTGCTCCAGCAGCCAATCGACCGCCAGCTCGTAAACCAGCCCTGCATCGGGCACATCGTTGAGGCTGAGGTTGGCAAGGTACTGATTGACCTGCGGGTTACCGGCCTCCAGATAGATAAGGCTGTCAAACAGCGGCATAGCTGGCGGCAAGGATAATAGTTGTTGAGTCATGGTGTTGCTTGTTGATGCTGAGATGAATCGATATGAGCCTGTGAGCCGAGTTGATAGAAAAGGGCTCGTGATAGATGAATGCGGCTTCTATTGGGATTGGTACTGCCTCTTGTTGTTACTGATTAAGGTAACCGGGAGCGATCTGGATAACGTTCTCTCCACTGTTTGCTCATTATTTCCTCATAGATCTGGCTGATGTCGCTCAGTGGTGCACGCTATTCAGTTATGCATAGGATATGCAGCATGGTTAAAAAATTCTCGGGGTAAATAGCCGTGAAAATGGTTTTAAATGCAAATAAAGTGAATGCGTTGAACCATTTATCCCGAGAAATAAGGTCTGTGCCATCAGGCCACCTGTTTGAGTGGCTTCTCCTTGCGCTTGGCTGCTGGAGTCTCTTCCTCTTTCGTGCCAGCCTGAACCTTGCCGCCACGCAGCAGGGTTTGCAGCACATCGCGCTGCTCTGCCAGGTAGAATGCCAGACTCTCTTGCTGCTCTGGCGCCAGCTCGATCGGGGCGCCAGCCAACAGGGTCATCAACTCATCGGCTGTATCCAGCAGCTTGTCATAGGCATCGGCCTCTTTTTTGCTGGCAAAGGTCATTTTTTCCACTCCCCCACGAACAACCACATATTTGATCTCGACAGCCATGATGGCCTCCTCTTGGTGATGATGGATAGAGTATATGTATGGATATACAGTATTGCAAATAACCTCACCGGAAAAGAGTTCGCCGGGGTTTAGCGACAAAAGCCGCGCTGGATCAAGCTGTCTCAAAGCGCCATTTGACTTCCACGCCTGACTGGTCGGATCATGGCCTTATGACGATCGTAAGACACCTGTTTATCCTGCTGATGGTAGAGGTGCTGCTCCTCGGGAGTATCGCCCACTTGGTCGTGGGACTCCCTTGGCTGCTGACCCTGCTGTTTGTGGTGTTTACCCTGCTTGGGTTGCGCTGTCTGGTGGTGCTCGGCAGCTGGCTGTTTACCCGTTTCTACCCCTCCCCGGCTATCGGCCCCTGGCGCAGGGTGAAGATGATGGCGCAGGAGATGCTGGCCTACCTCTACACCTTCACCTGGTTGCTGCCGTTCGAGCCTTTGCTGATGGCACCCGATCGGCTGCGGCCATGCCAGCGCCCCATATTGCTGGTGCATGGTTACGGTTGCAGTCGCGGGATCTGGCACACCCAGCGCGCCCGACTGGAGGCTGCAGGCCATGTGGTTGCCACCATTACCCTGATGCCACCATTTGGTCATATCGATGACATGGTGCCGCTGCTGGCCACCCGGATTGACGATGTGTTGGCGCAGACCGGGGCTGACAAGCTGGTGCTGGTCGGTCACAGCATGGGGGGGCTGGTCTGCCGCGACTATCTGGCTATCCATGGTGGTGACAAGGTCGCGCACCTGATCACCCTGGCTACGCCTCATCAGGGCAGTCAGCTAGCCGCCCTTGGGCTTGGGGCCAATGCCCGCGAGATGGAACCCGGTTCCGGCTGGTTGCAGCGTTTTGCTTCGGTGCCGCTTTGCGTGCCCGGCATCTCGGTGCGCACCAGTCACGACAATGTGGTGATGCCGCAAGAGCGGCAACGATTGGCGGGAATGGAAGATATCGAGTTGCCTGCGATTGGCCATCTCTCTCTGCTCTACTCCCGCCGCACGACTGATCTGCTGATTGAGTTGTTGTCCCGAGTCTGACCCTCCTTATTCGTCCTTCAACTGCTATTCCAAATAAAACAGGGGCCTGATTGCTCAGGCCCCTGTTGATCTCTTTATCGCATCACCCGGTTAGAAGTGTATCCCCTTGATCAGGGTCGAGACGGCAACCTGATCGGCGGTCGCCTTGGATTTGTCGCCATCCTTGGGATCGGCAAAGGTGCGGAAGCTGGTATTCATGATCACCTGCGCAACACGAGGTGCCAGGGCATGCACCACCTGACCGAACACCCCGAGGCGAGTGGCCAGACGAACGTGCTTGTTGATGATGGTATCGCACACCAGATCGGCCGCCTCTTCCGGCGTCATCATCGGCACCTGCTCATAGACCTTGGTCGGTGCGACCATCGGCGTTTTCACCAGCGGCATATTGATGATGGAGAAGCTGACCCCCTTGTCAGCAAACTCGGAGGCGGCGGTACGCACCCAGGCATCGAGGGCCGATTTGGAGGCAACATAGGCGGAGAAGCGCGGCGCATTGGTCAACACCCCGATGGAGGAGATGTTGATGATGTGCCCTTTTTTCTTCTCAATCATGGTGGGCAGCACCCCCATGATCACCTTGAGCGCACCAAAGTAGTTGAGCTGCATGGTGCGCTCCAGATCGTGGAAGCGATCGAAGGAGTCCTCGATGGAGCGGCGGATGGAGCGGCCGGCATTGTTGACCAGAATATCGACGCCGCCGTGATCGGCCACGATGCGAGCGGTGATCTCCTCGGCCTGCGCCAGATTGGAGAGATCCCCCTGATAGATCTCGATGGTCAGCCCCAGCTCGGCAAACTCGGCTTTAGTCTCGGCAATTTTCTGCTCGTCGCGAGCGATGGTAACGACGTTGGCCCCCGCACCCGCCAGCTTGCGCGCTGTTGCACGGCCGATACCAGAGGTGGCTCCGGTCACCAGCACCACCTTGCCTTCTACCCGACCACGCAGGGAGCGATCGATGAAGAGCTCTGGGTCGAGGTGGCGCTCCCAGTAATCCCATAACCGCCAGGCGTAGCTGTGCAGCGGTGGCACTTCGATGCCTGTCCCTTTCAGTACCCGCTGAGTTTCGCGACTGTCGAAACGGGTGGGGTAACTGATAAGGCGGAACACATCCTTGGGTAGACCCAGATCGGCGATGGCGGCATCGCGGATACGGCGCACTGGCGCCATGGTCATCAGCATGGCGGTCAGGTGGCGGGGAATGAAGTTAAAGAGAGAGGCGTTGATGCGGATAGCAGGCTCTGGCGCATGGGCGGCGCGGGAGAAGGTGCTCAGCATGTCGCCAACCCGCATCGGATTGGGGTCGGTCAGGTGGAAGGTTTTGTTCTCCTCGCCCTCTTGATGGGCGATATGCACCATGGCATCGACCACAAAGTTGACCGGCACGATATTGATGCGCCCGCCCTCAACTCCGATGGCGGGCATCCAGGGCGGCAGCAGACGACGCAGCTTCTGGATGGTCTTGAAGAAGTAGTAAGGGCCGTCGATCTTGTCCATCTCGCCGGTGTTGGAGTCACCGACAACTATCCCCGGTCGATAGACTCGCCACGGAACTGTGCACTCATTGCGCACAATCCCTTCCGCTTCGTGCTTGGTCTGGAAGTAAGGCATGTCGAGGTGCTCTGCCTCATCGAACATATCCTCGCGAAACAGACCGTCGAACAGGCCCGCTGCAGCGATGGAGCTGCAGTGATGGAACTGCGCCGTCCCCAGCCGCTCGGCAAGTTGAACGGCTTGACGGGTCCCTTCGGTGTTGACCTGCTGCTGGATCCCGGCCTTGGCGTTGAGGTCATAGATGGCAGCCAGATGGAAGAAGTGGTCGATCTTGCCGATTAACTGCTCCTGTATCTCGACCGATACCCCCAGCAGCGGTTGCGTCATGTCGCCAAAAACCGGGACTGCGCGCGATTCATCCACATTCCAGAATGCAAATAACTCCGGCAATTTATCCTGATGAGAGGCGCGCATCAGAAAATAGACGATACAGTCAGGATGCTGTTGGAATAACTTTTTGATCAATCGACGCCCGATAAAACCACTACCGCCAGTAATGAAATAGTTCATAAAGAGAATCCTGCTACTGATTAGGGTGTTACTAGGTTGTTAGATATATCACGATTCATATGGGAATCCGCAATTTGATTGTCGGTTCGTGAGCAAACCCTAATTTCGGTGGTGTGCCTGTTCCGTTATTAGGTAGAACCCTCTATTTTTTCTCCCTAGACTGAAGTTGAAAAATCAGTAATGCCACAACCCGATTGCAGTTTCGTTGTCGCCATTACATTTAACTGTCGTTATTCAAGGAGAAGATCATGGCTAAGAAATTGAAAGCGCTGGCAGGGTCAGTGACCGACAACCAACTAACCTCCACCATCAAGGAGTCCACCCAGCAGATCTGGTTGGCGGGTCTGGGTGCCTATGCCAAAGCGCAGGAAGAGGGTGGCAAGATCTTTGAAGCCCTGGTGCAGGAAGGTGAAGCGCTGCAAGCAAAAACCCGTCAGAGCGCAGATGAGAAGATTGCCGCTGTGACCGACAAGACCGCCAATACCTGGGGCCGTCTGGAGCAGGTGTTTGAAGATCGCGTGGCCCGCGCTGTGGCCAGCCTCGGCATTCCGACCCGCAAGGATATCGACAAGCTCTCCAAGCGCATGGCCGAGCTGACCGATGTGGTCCAGCAACTGCTGGATGCACAGGAAGAGGAAGCCCCGGCAGCAGAAGCCAAACCGGCTGCCGCCAAAAAGCCCGCTGCCCGCAAGCCTCCGGTAAAGAAGGCGCCGGTAGCCAAGGCTAAAGAGGCCGTTGTTGAGCAGGCCGCCGATCTCCTCTCCGCCGCTGAAGACGCGGTGAAAGAGGTGAAGGCCAAAGCAGAGAGCGTCCTGCCCTGATCCCTCGCGGTGACGGAAGGTGATTGATACCGGCCCATGCCCTGCGCTGGGCCGGTCTTGTCATGGTGAATGTCATGGATAGGGAGGCAACGCTATGAGTACCATCGCAATTGCCCTTGCTGGCGGCGGGCCGCTCGGCGGCATCTACGAGATCGGTGCCTGCGCAGCCCTCTCTGACAGCATCAACGGCTTGCGCCTTGACCATGCCGATATCTATGTTGGCGTCAGTTCGGGGGCCGTGGTGGCATCGGCGCTGGCCAACGGCATCTCGCCAGCTAAGCTGGTGCGGATCCTGCTCAGCGATGATTCGGGGGAGATGTTTGACCCGGCTACCTTGTTGCGACCCGCCTTTCGTGAATATGCCGACCGCCTGACCTCGATCCCGCCACTGGCGTGGCAGAGCCTGACCTACTATTTGGCGGCGCCCTGGAAGCGCAGCCTGTTTGAGTCGCTGCAGGGGCTCTCCAAGGCCATTCCGACCGGACTGTTCGACAACCGCGGAGTGGATCGCACCCTGACCCAGTTTTTCTCTCGTCCCGGCCGCAGCAATGATTTTCGCCAGCTGCGCAGCAGACTATTTGTGGTAGCCACCGAACTCGACACCGGTCATCCGGTTGCCTTTGGTAGCCCGGGGCTCGATGATGTGCCCATCTCGGCGGCGGTACAGGCGTCAGCCGCCCTGCCCGGTCTCTTTCCGCCCTCCTTGATCAACGGTCGTTACTATGTGGACGGGGCGCTGATCAAGACTCTGCACGCTTCGGTAGCGCTGGAAGAGGGGGCGGATCTGGTGTTCTGCATCAATCCGCTGGTGCCCTATGATGCGGATATGGCCGCCGGCGCGCCCACCAATCTGGTGGACAGCGGTCTGCCGGTGGTACTGGCCCAGACCTTTCGCGCCATCATCCACTCCCGTATGCATGTGGGGATGGATCGCTACAGACACCAATATCCCGACGCCGACGCCCTGCTGTTTGAGCCCTCTTCTGCCGATGGCGAGATGTTCTTCACCAATGTGTTCAGTTACCGGGATCGTCGTCGCCTCTGCGAGCACGCTTACCAGCATACCCGCCGCGATCTCTGGCAGCGTCGTGACGAGCTTGCGCCGGTGCTGGCCAAGCATGGCCTCGAGCTCAATCTGGCCGCGCTGGCCGATGAAGATCGCACCCTGCTGGCCCCCGGCATTGGCTCGGTCGCCGCCCTCGACAAGTCGCTGGAGCAGTTGCAGCACTGGCTTGCCAAACGCTATCGCCACGGCGTGCGCCGTTCATCACCAAAGGAGTAGCATGGATCGCAAACCCAAACGTCGTACCCGGGAGCGGATCCTGACCACTGCCCTCGCCTGCTTCAATCGACAAGGGGAACCCAGCGTCACCACCTCGGCCATTGCGGCCGAGATGGAGATCAGCCAGGGCAATCTCTACTACCACTTCCACAACAAGGAGGAGATCGTCAATGCCCTGTTCTGCGAATTTGAACAGCAGATGGATCGCCTGCTGGAGGCGGTCAGCACCCCGTCAGATGAGCCAGAAGATATCTGGCTCTTTCTCCACCTGATGTTTGAAGCCATCTGGCAGTACCGTTTCCTCTACTACGATATCGCGACCCTGATGAGTGGTTATCATCAGGTGGAACAGCGCTTTTCCGCCCTGCTGCGCCGCAAGGAGCAGACCGCCATCGCCATTTGCAACCATCTGCAAACAGTCGGGCTGATGGAGGGCACGGCGCAACAGATGCGCACGCTGGCAGCCAATGTGGCGCTGGTTGGCACATTCTGGATCTCTTACCAGCGGGCACTGCACCCCAAGGCGGACGCCGATATCGCCCTCGGCGTCTTTCAGGTGATGCAGCTGGTCGCCCCCTATTTGCGGGCCGATGCCCGCGCTCATCTGGGCGCCCTCGCCCACCACTACACCGACAAGGTTTGATTCACATGCTACAGGGAGAACAAGCATGACCACTTCACAACTCGAATTTGTCCCCTTCCCCTACGCGGATGCGGCCTATGACTATGCTGGCCAGAAGCTGGCGGACAACTGGGATCGTCTCCATCAGGGGGATGCCGAACCCTGGCCCGAAGATGAACAGGTACAGGATGCCTGGCGGGCCTATCATGCCGGGGATTTTGCCCGGGCCGTCGCCCTTGGCGAAGCGGCCGGTGAGGCAGGCCTCAATGTGGCGAACAAAGCGCTGGTGATCCATGCCAGCTATCTGCTGGAAGACAAGTATGCCAAGCGCGCCGCCTTCGAGCGGGCGGCCAGCCATGCCGAGAAGCTGCAAAAACGCCAGCCCAAGAATGCAAATGCCTGGTATTTCCACGCGCTGGCCCTCGGTCGCTACAGTCAGGTCATTTCCATCTCCAAGGCCCTCTCGCAAGGAATTGGCGACAAGATCAAGGCAAGCCTTGAGAAGGCGCTGGAGCTGGCGCCAGATCACGCCGAGGCCCATATTGCCTTTGGCGCCTGGCACGCCGAGATCGTCGACAAGTTGGGGGCCATGATCGGCGGCCTCACCTATGGCGCCAAGAAGGAGGAGTCCGAGCGTCACTTCAAGGAGGCGCTGGCGCTGATCCCCGAATCGGCTATCGCCCGCATGGAGTACGCCAACGCACAGGTGATGCTGCACGGCAAGAGCCGCCTGAAAGCAGCCGAAGCCCTCTATGCCGAAGCGGCCGAATGCGAACCCATGGATGCCATGGAACGTCTCGATGTGGAGGCGGCGCGGGAAGAGTTGGAGGATTAACCACCACTCTTGCCACGGATAGATAACAAAACAAGAGGCCAACCCGCGGGTTGGCCTCTTTTATGATGGGGCACACCGGCTGGCTACGCCGTCACCGGTCGCTCAAGTGCACACTCAACCGAGCAGCGCATCCAGTCCGTTGGGGTCAAACAGTAGCTCCGGCTCCATCAGCACCAGCAACAGCAGTTGCTCGAACTCCACCGCAAACCGCTCGACCACCCGATCCGGGTCCGGTACCAGCTTCTTGTCGGTGATTAGGCCCAGTTGCACCTTGTGATCGTAAGAGAGGATGGAGACGCCGACGCCGATATCCCCCGATTGCGGCACCCAGAACAGCGGCTGACGCAATTTTGCTCCAGCCAGATAGAGGGTCTGCTGCGGGCCAGGCACATTGGTGATCACCGCGCTGGCCTTTGCCGTGAGCAGCTCGACTGCCTGCTGCTGCACCGCATTGGGGGCCATGCCAAGGGCATGTAACAGGTTGAGCACTACCACGGGTTGCAGCGAGGTGCGTAGCGCCTGCATCCGGTCACGCACGGTATAGAGCCGCTGCAACGGGTGTTCAACATCCAGTGGCAAGTCCAGGGCCACCAGCCCGAAGCGATTGCCCAGCGCCCCCTCATCGTCCGGTGCACGCATATTGACTGGCACCAGGGCGCGGATCTTGACCTTGTTGGCATCATCCCCCTTCTCCTGCAGGTAGTGGCGAAACGCCCCTGCGGTGGCGGCGATCAGCAGATCGTTGACCGAGCAGCCCAGAACCTTGCCCACTGCCTTGATATCCGGCAGATCAATTTGCTCCGACCAGGCCACCCGCTTGGTGCTGGTGGTCTTGCCACGCAGGCGGCAGGGTGAATCATCACCGAGGGTGGCGATATTGCACAGCTCGCTCGCCACATCCCGCCCGGTCTTGAGGTAATCCACCGCCTTGGTGGGATGGGTGACCACTTCGACATATTTGGACCAGAGGCTACCGGTCAGCTTGAGGCCGGCCCGCACCAGACGGCTGCCCTGGTGGCAATCCTCATCATCCTCGTCATCGCTGTCATCCAGTGGCTCCGGTGACGGTGGTCGCGGCGCCCCTTCCGGTGTGTTATCCATCATGGTCAGCATGGCCCGCACCAGCGAGAAGCCATCGCCCATGGCGTGGTGAATGCGCACCACCAGCGCTTGCCCACCCAGCGACGTGTCGGTCAGGTGCATATCCCACAGGGGGCGCTGGTGGTTGAGCGGCGTCGAGGCGAGATCGGCCACCAGCTTCTCCAGCTCCAGCTTGCCCGCTTCACCCGGCAGGATCACTCGCTTGAGGTGCTGATCGAGATCGAAATCGGGATCATGGCGCCAGTAGTAGGCGCCCCCCTCCAGCACGGCCCGCTGGTGGAAGCGGGGTTGCACCGAAATGGTATGGCGCAATCCGGCCCGCAGACGCGCTTCATCAAGCTCTCCTTCAAACATCAGGACACCGATGATCTGCATCAGGTTGTTGGGTCTGTCCATGCGTAACCAGGCGGTATCGACGCAGGAGATAAATTCACTCAGTGGCATGGTTGTTTCCCTACAAAATGAATTTACCGAGGCGGCAAATTGCTCCTACCCTCATATACGGATGAAGGCTTGATGCAATCAGAATGACATTAATGAGTGCCGACTCGAAATATGAAATAAAGATGAAAAATTACTTACAAATAAAATCGAGGCCTCGCCGGATAATAAATATGACAAACCTTATGGCTTGCAATCTTATTTCAAACAGCCATCGTTTACAGCTGGTTTATTTAAAGCCAGTGCAACGAAAAGTTTCAAACACGTTTGGGGCAAGGTAAGCGATTGTCGACATAATCGAGGATCTCTTGCTCCAGTACGCTGCGTACCGGCAACAGCATTAAACCAAGATGCACTTCCAGTTCCAGGGTATCTTCGTCCAGGGTGAGAGTGCCATGTACCCCTGAGCCGCGAAAACGAAGCTCGGTCTCCTCTTCATCTGCCCATTCGCAATCGAGTTGATAGCTCTCGCTCATGTCCGCAGCGATGGCTTCGGCCGCGATCCGGGCGGCGGCCAATCCCAGCGGATGCTGACGGCTGATCTGGATGGTAGAGAGTGCGCTGCTGCCAGCGAGCGAGTTGAAGAACATGGTCGTTACTCTGGGTCATAAGTTAGTTATTGATATTAAACACATGTTCACAATAAATGAAAGGATGGTTCACATAAATGGGACTCACTTAACAGAGTCGAGAGGGATGCAGGCCATCAGCGGGGCATGGCATTTATTCCCTCCCTCGTGCGCGCTACACTTGTCACGGAACGGTCAGTAAAAGCTGCTTGTTTTTCATTCACTTGTATCTTCGTATCACCCAATCCCCATCAATGGGCCCAAGGCCAGAGAGCTGTAGATGACGCATCAAGAACATGCCCACGACGACGATAGCACCCTGGGTCGGCTATACCGCCAGCTCAAGCGGGTTGCAGCCTTGCGCGAGCAGATGCGTGCCCACCCGGAAGATCAGCAGGATCGGGATCGGCTACGCCAGTGGCAGGCCGATCGACTCGGGCGAACCCATCGAGATCTGCTGGAGAGTGACCGCTACGGCCCTGCCGCCGAGTTTTTCCTGACCGACCTCTATGGCCCGGGGGATTGCGCCCGCCGCGATGCAGATGTGATGCGGGTGATGCCGACCGCCGAGCGGCTGTTGCCGGAGTCCGGCCTCAAGGTGGTGGCGCAGGCGATCGAGCTTGATGCTCTCTCCGAAGAGCTGGATTACCTGATGGTGGTGGCGCTGCGGCGCATTGATGGCATTGATCCCATCACGCCGGACCATTACACCATCGCCTATCGTGCCGTGGGTGAACAGGCGCGCCGGGAACATCAGATTGCGCTGGTGAGCGAGCTTGGGATGACGCTGGACAGGCTGGCGAGAAAACCGCTGCTGGGGGCAACCCTCAAGCTGGTGTCAGGGCCCGCCCATCTGGCGGGGCTTGGCGAGCTCTTCTCCTTTGTCGAGCGTGGTTATCAGGTGTGTCATCAGATGGGGCGTGCCAACGAGTTTCTAGAAACCATCGCCAGTCGCGAGACGGCCATCATGACGGCGCTCTTTAACGGCGACAGCAGTGCGCTGGGGTGAGGCTTATCGAGGGATAAGCCGCCAGAATAACAAAGCGGGCCGATGAGCCCGCTTTTCGTTTATCACTGTTTGCTGATATGTTGGCCAATGCAAGACCGGTCAGATCACCAGCAGATCCATAAAGGCGTGTACCGGGGTGGCGGCAAGCCGTGACCCATCCTGACAGAGGGCCAGAATGTCGCTGACCCGTTTGGCCGGGAAGCGGGTGGCCAGATTGTGCTGGAATTTCTCCACCAGCAGCGGGATCCCCTCCTCCCGACGGCGACGATGGCCGACCGGGTACTCCACCTCCACCTTGGCGGTGTGAGTGCCGTCCTTGAAGAAAATCTGGATGGCGTTGGCAATGGATCGCTTGTCCGCCTCCAGATATTCGCGGCTGTAGCGTTTATCCTCCTGCACCACCATCTTGCCGCGCAGCCCATCGATGCGGGGATCGGCGGCGACATCGTCCTCGTAATCCTCGGCAATGAGGCGACCGAAGATCAGAGGCACCGCCACCATGTATTGCAGGCAGTGATCCCGATCGGCCGGGTTGTTGAGGGCGCCGACCTTGCTGATGATGCGAATGGCCGACTCATGGGTGGTGAGTTCGATGCGGTCGATCTCCTCCAGACGCCCCTTCACCTGACCGTGCAGTTTCATGGCGCACTCTACCGCGGTCTGGGCATGGAACTCGGCGGGATAGGAGATCTTGAACAGCACGTTCTCCATCACATAGCTGCCGTACCCCTGATGCAGGGCGAACTGATTGCCCTTGAACAGCACGTCGTAGAAGCCCCACTTGGGCGCGCTTAGTACGCCGGGATAGCCCATCTCGCCGCTCATGGTGATAAGGGCGAGGCGCACCGCGCGGGAGGTGGCATCCCCCGCCGCCCAGCTCTTGCGGGAACCCGCATTGGGGGCATGGCGGTAGGTACGCAGGCTTTGCCCATCGACCCAGGCCTGGGAGACCGCATCGATCACCTGATCACGGGTGCCACCCAGCATGTGAGTCACCACGGCGGTACTGGCGACCTTGACCAGCACCACGTGATCGAGACCCACCCGGTTGAAGGAGTTCTCCAGCGCCAGCACCCCTTGAATTTCGTGGGCTTTGACCATGGCCACCAGCACATCTGCCATGGTGAGCGGCGCCTTGCCCTCGGCCACGCTAGTACGGGAGAGCCAGTCGGCGGTGGCCAGAATGCCCCCCAGATTGTCGGATGGGTGACCCCACTCGGCGGCCAGCCAGGTGTCGTTGTAATCGAGCCAGCGGATGATGGCGCCGATATCCCAAGCAGCCTTGACCGGGTCGAGGCATAGCTGGGTACCGGGCACCCGGGTGCCGTGGGGTACGAGGGTGCCGGGGACGATGGGGCCAAGGTGTTTGGTGCACTCGGGAAAGCGCAGGGCCAAGAGGCCACAGCCCAGCGTATCCATCAGGCAGTAGCGGGCGGTGTCGAGAGCCGCCTTGCTGGTAATGGGGTGGTTGCAGACATAATCGGCAATATCGACCAGCACCTGATCGGGGTCTGGTCTGTGGTTGACGTCGACGTTGGCGGACATCGTGACTTCCTTATCGTTGTTGTAGAGAGACAAAGTGACGGGGGGCCGGGCCGACATAATCGGCACTCGGGCGGATGATCCGGTTGTGCTCGCGCTGCTCCATCACGTGGGCGCACCAGCCGGTGACCCGCGAGCAGACGAAGATGGGGGTGAACAGCTTGGTCGGGATCCCCATGTAGTGATAGGCGCTGGCGTGGAAGAAGTCGGCGTTGGGAAAGAGCTCTTTCTCCTCCCACATCACCTTCTCCGCCTCACAGGAGACGCGATAGAGGCGATCATCACCCACCGCCTCGGCAAGCTTGGCCGACCACTCCTTGATGATGACGTTGCGCGGATCCGAGGTGCGGTAGATGGCGTGGCCAAAGCCCATGATCTTCTCCTTGGCCGCCAGCTTGGCCAGCAGTTCGCGCCTTGCCTGCGTCTCGTCTTGCCAATGTTCGATCATCGCCATGGCCGCCTCGTTGGCGCCGCCGTGGAGCGGGCCGCGCAGGGTGCCGATGGCGGCGGTGATGCAGGAGAACATGTCAGAAAGGGTTGAGGCGCAGACTCGCGCGGCAAAGGTGGAGGCGTTGAACTCATGCTCGGCGTAGAGGATGAGAGAGACATGCATCACCCGACGCTCCAGCTCGCTTGGCGCCTTCTGATGCAGCAGCGCCAGAAAGTGGCCGCCGATACACTCCTCGTCGCTGTCGAGGGCGATGCGAACTCCCTCGTGGCTGAACTTGTACCAGTAGATCAGAATGCCCGGAAAGGCGGCCAGCAGCCGATCCGCCACTTCATGCTCATGCTCGAAACCATCTTCCGGCTCCAGATCGCCGAGCATGGAGCAGCCAGTGCGCAGCACATCCATCGGATGAGCATCGGCGGGAATGCGCTCCAGCACCTCCAGCAGCGCCGCCGGCAACGAGCGCAAGCGGCGCAGCTCGCGTTTGTAGTCGGCCAGTTGCTGGTTACTCGGCAATTCTCCCTTGAGCAGCAGATAGGCGACCTCCTCGAACTGGGCGCTATCGGCCAGCTCCTTGATGTCGTAACCGCGATAGGTAAGCCCGGTGCCGCTCTTGCCCACGGTGCAGATACTGGTCTCCCCCGCACTCTGCCCGCGCAGACCGGCCCCGCCCAACGGTTTTTGCTGTCCCATAAGCTGCCTCCTATTCCTTGGCTGTAAACAGACGATCCAGTGTCTGCTCGTAGTGATGATATTCGAGGAAGTCGTAGAGTGACTCCCGGGTCTGCATGGTCTCCACGACGGCTCGTTGATGGCCATCCTGGCGAATATGGTGATAGACGTTGAGGGCGGCCTGATTGGCGGCCCGGTTGGCACTCAAGGGGTAGAGCACCATGTCAACTCCGTGCGCGGCCAGTTGCTCTTTGTCAAACAGCTCGGTTTTGCCGAACTCGGTCATGTTGGCGAGGATCGGCACGTTGGCCGCTTGCTTGAACTGGTCGTACTGGGCAAGCTCGGTCACCGCCTCGGCGAAGATCATGTCGGCACCGGCGGCCACATAGGCGGCAGTGCGTTCAAGAGCCGACTCCATCCCTTCCACCGCCAGTGCATCGGTGCGGGCCATGATGACGAACTCGCTATTCTCGCGGGCATCCACTGCTGCCTTGATGCGATCACACATCTCCTCAAGCGACACCACCGCCTTGTTGGGACGGTGGCCGCAGCGCTTTTGGGCCACCTGATCTTCCATATGGACGGCGGCAACTCCGGCCCGCTCGAACGCGCGGATGGTGCGGGCGATATTGAATGCCCCGCCCCAGCCGGTATCGATATCGACCAACAGCGGCACACGGGTCGCAGCAGTTATCCGTTCGGCATCGATCAGCACGTCGTTGAGGGAAGTCATACCGAGATCCGGCAAGCCGTAGGAGGCATTGGCTACTCCGGCGCCGGAGAGATAGAGGGCTTGAAAACCGCTGCGCTCGGCCATCAGCGCCATATAGGCATTGATGGTGCCGACGATCTGTAGTGGCTTTTCGTTGGCAAGGGCGGTGCGAAAGCGCAGGCCTGCCGAGGGGGACAAACTGGACATCATGACTCCTTTCACCTGTCTAGTTTGGCTATCTAATATCACGTTTACGTTAACGTCAATTATACTTTCGTAACATTCTGGCTGCAGGCAAGACAGGAAACCGGTTTTAGGGTAAATTTCACCAATTCCTTCAACAGGTTGAATTGTATGATGGAGCCCGGTTCCGTAATTGTCTGTCCGGCGTGCGACTTGCTGATCCAGCGCAAAGCACTGCCGCTGCGTCGTCATGCCCACTGCCCGCGTTGTCACCAACATCTCTATGGCCGTTATGCCTTTCGTCCCTCCCAGTTGATGGCCCTGACCATTACCGGGTTTCTGCTGCTGCCCTCCGCATTTTTTGAGCCGTTGATCTATCTGCGGCTGGCTGGGGTCAACACCGACGCCGACCTGCTGCGCGGTATTCTGGTGCTGTTTGGCGAGGGCGAATGGTGGGTGGCCAGCCTGGTGCTCTGGTGCGCCGTGTTGGCGCCGGTGGGATTATTGGCGGGGATCTTTGTGCTGGCTTCGGGTCTGGCCAAACGTTGGCACATTCTTCCCGTCACCTTGAAGCTGGTCGAGGTGTTTCGTCACTGGGCCATGCTGGAGGTCTATATTGTCAGCCTGCTGGTTGCCCTGTTCAAACTGATCGATATCGCCGATGTCAGGTTGGGTGGCGGGCTGCTCAGCCTCGGCATTCTGATGCTGCTCAACATGAGTTTGCTGATCCTCTTTGATCCATCTCCCTATTGGGATCGGATCCCGCTCAAGGAGAAAGGCGATGACCAGCGCCCGTGAGATGGGGCTTTGCCGCTGCCATACCTGCGGCCTGCTGGTGCGTTATCAGGCGGGATGCGTCTGTCCACGTTGCGACAGCAAGCTGCAGGTGCGGATCCCTCATTCGCTAGCCTGGTCGTGGGGCTTGCTGGCGCTGGCCACCTTTATGCTGCTCCCCGCCAACCTGCTGCCCATCACCCATTTCTACAACAAGGGGTTATTGCAGTCGGATACCATCTTCAGCGGGATCCTGATGCTCTATCGCAGCAAGATGAGCGGGATTGCCACCATAGTGCTCACCGCCAGCATACTGGTACCGGTGGGCAAAATAATCGGGTTGGCGTGGATCTGCTGGCAGCTGCAACGGGCCAAACCGGTGCGGCGCAAGCGCCAGCTCTTGATGTATCGGGTGATCGACTTTATCGGCCGCTGGTCGATGCTGGATCTGTTTGTCATTTCGCTGATGGTGGCGCTGGTCGATCGTGGCGTCATGCTGAGCGTCCGCGCCGGTCCCGGCGCAACCGCTTTTGCCGGCGTGGTGGTGTTGACCATGATGTCGGCCCGCATGCTCGATACCCGGCTGCTTTGGGACAAGGCGGCCCGTTGATGCGTTTTCTGTTTCTGTCTGATGGGCGGCTGCGCCCGGTCAATAAGGAGTCACTATGATCGGGGCTGAACCCGTCATCGAAAAGCGCCGCTGGCTATCGCCAGTCTGGTTGTTACCACTCATCGCCCTGCTGCTGGCTGGCGGCTTTCTCTATCAACAGATAGCGAGCCGCGGCCAGCTTATCCAGATCAACTTCGCTCAGGGTAACGGCATCTTGCCGGGCAAGACCCAGATCCGTTATCAGGGGGTTGCCATCGGGGTGGTGCAGGAGCTGGAGCTGGCCGAGGATGGTCGTCGTATTGCGGTGCTGGCCAAGATTGACAGCCGTGCCCGCCCGCTTATTCGCAAGGGGTCCGACTTCTGGCTGGTGAGCCCCAAGGCATCGCTGACCGAGATCTCCGGTCTCGATACCCTGGTCTCCGGTAACTACATCAACTTGCAACCTGGGCGCGAGAGCAATCCGCTGCAGGAGAAGTTTGATGCCCTCGACGGCCCTCCCCCCGGTTATCAGGCGCAGGGGCGGATGCTGCATCTCACCGCCGATTCGCTGGGCTCGGTCGGTATCGGTGCCAAGCTCTATTTCCGCGGTATCGAAGTAGGTAGCGTCATCAATACCCGCTTGGGTCAGGACAACCAGAACGTCATTCTGGATCTGGTGATCGAGCCTCGTTTTGAACATCTGGTCAAAGCCGATACCCGCTTCTGGAATATCAGCGGCATCAAGGGCTCTTTCAGTCTGGCTGGTGTCAGCGTTGAGGCTGGCAGCCTCACTTCCATTCTGAGCGGCGGCATCGCCTTTGACTCCCCCAAAGCGTCTCCCGAGTCGGAGAAAGGGCAAACCTTCGTCCTCTACAAGGGGCTGGCAGAAGCGGCGCGCGGCAAGCGCATCGATATCGTGGCGGGTGATCTGCCCATCAAGGAGGGGATGCCCATTCTCTTCGAAGGGATCGAAATTGGTCGCGTCGATCCCATCCACCTCACTGACAAGGGTCGGGTGGTGACGGCACTGATCAATCCGGAGCAGGCATATCGCATCACCGACAAGAGTCAGCTGGTATGGGAGAGCGTTTCTCTCTCCCCGACCGGTGTGAAGAATGCCGATCGGCTGCTCTCCGGCCCAGCCATTCGCCTTGACTATGTGGCAGGCAAAGAAGTGGCCAGGATGGCGCTGACCGATCGGGCGCCACAAGATGGCATCAAGGTGACGCTGCAAGCGGACGATCTGGCTGGGCTTAATCAGGATGCCCCCATCTGGTACAAGGGGATGCAGGTTGGTCGCATCAGCCAGCTCGATCTCGATGGGTGCGGCAATGCCAGCGTGGCCCTGCAGATCCAGCCCGCTTACGCCCATCTGTTGAACCGTGCCCGTTTCTATCGCGCTTCGCCGCTACAAATAGATGCTGATCTGAGTGGTATCAAGGTGGAGGCAAGCCCGGCCAGTGCCTGGCTGAGTGGTGGCATCAAGCTGGTGCAGGCGAGTAGCGGCGAGCGGATCAACCGTCTCTACCCCAATCAGGAGCTGGCACTGCTCGGTACTCGTGATGCCAAGCCGCAACGCTGGTTGCTCAAGGCGGATCAGGCAGACGGCATCGGCATCGGTTCTCCCGTGCTCTATCTGGGGTTGGAAGCGGGCAAGGTGAAACAGCTGCGAGCCGCCAAAGAGGGAGTGGAGATCGAGCTCGAGATTGACGGCATCTATGCCCCACTCCTCGCCCGCCAGCCGCAATTCTGGAAAAAACCGGCTATCGACACCCGAGTTCGGGTCGATGGTGTGCAGGTAAAAGTTGGCAATCTTGGTACCCTGCTGCGCGGTGCCATCGAGTTCGACTATCTGGCCAATGGCCGTAGCAGCCATCAATTGTTCGATTCCAGGGAGCAAGCCAAGGCCAAGGTACGCCAGCTGTCACTGGTGGCAGAGAGTAATCCGGGGCTCGGGATTGGCAGCCCGATCCGTTATCGCGGGGTGGATATCGGCAAAATTGAAGAGATCGAGCTGGAGCCGACCCTGGGTCAGGTGATCTTCAAAGCCGAGCTGGATGGCCAGTACGCCGAGCGTTTCCTGCAATCCGGAGCGCGCTTTACCCTGGTGCAAGCCAAGCTGGGTCTGGGTGGTGTGGCCCATCTCGATACCCTGATCAAGGGGGCCTTTGTCGAGGCCGAGCCCGGTAAAGGGGCTGGTCGGAACAGCTTCCCCCTGAGCCAGAGCGGCCCTGCCGGTTTGTCCCTCACTCTGAAAAGCCCGTCGGTGAATGGCCTCTCGGTTGGCAGCCCGCTGCTGTTTCGCAAGATGGTGGTCGGCAGTGTCACCAAGGTGGCGCTGGCTCGGGATGGCAGCGAGGTGGTGATCGACGTCAATGTCGAGCAGGAGTATGCCCATCTGGTGCGGGCAAACTCCCGTTTCTGGAATGTCTCCGGGGTCAAGGCGGATATCGGCCTGACTGGCGGTACCATAGAGGTCGAGACAGTACAGAGCCTGCTGGCCGGCGGCATTGCTTTCAATACGCCGGAGAAAGAGATGGGGCCAACCGTCAAGGCGGGGCATAGCTATCCGCTCTATGGCAAGGCCGAGAAAGAGTGGCTGGAGTGGAGCCCTCGTATCCAGCCCTGATCTCTTCCCTTTGTATCTCATCCAAGCCCGGCCCCGTGCCGGGCTTTTTTATATTCCGGTGCTTGTTGATAGGGTTCAGATTCAGAATATTCTTAGCCTTGTGGTAGGATATCGCCCCTCTTTTTTGGTCAACGAGACGGCACAGTGCACGACAACACCTTCCTTCCCGATTACTTTTTACGCCACATTGCAGCCATCATGCCGGCCCATCTCTCGATGGATGAGTTTGTGGCCAGTTGTCGACGTCCGCTGCGCCGCAGCATTCGGGTCAATACCTTGAAGATAGCCGTCTCGGATTTCGTCGCCCAGATGGAGCCACTGGGTTGGCAGCTCGACCCTGTGCCCTGGTGTGATACCGGCTTCTGGCTGACCCGCAGCGATGAAACTGTCCCACTTGGCAACACCGCCGAGCACTTGAGCGGGCTCTTCTACATTCAGGAAGCGAGCTCCATGCTGCCGGTGACGGCGCTCTTTGCCAGCGACAAGATCAAAGCGGATGGCATGTTGCTGGATGCAGCGGCTGCCCCCGGCTCCAAGACCACCCAGATAGCCGCCTTGATGAACAATCAGGGGATGCTGGTTGCCAACGAATTTTCCAGCAGCCGGTTGAAAGTGCTCAGCGCCAATATCCAGCGCTGCGGCGTGACCAATGTAGGTATGACCCATTTTGATGCCAAGGTATTTGGCCAGTGGTTGCCGGAGACATTCGATGCCATCCTGCTCGATGCCCCCTGCTCCGGTGAAGGTACGGTGCGCAAGGATGAAGATGCATTGCGCAACTGGAGCATCGAGAGCATCGACGAGATCGCGACGGTGCAACAAGGGTTGCTGGAGAGCGCCTTCCATGCTTTGAAACCGGGTGGCGTACTGGTCTACTCCACTTGCACCTTGAGTGAGCAGGAGAACCAAGCGGTTTGCCAATCCTTGCTGGACAAGTTTGGCGATGCCTTGAGTTTTGATTCGTTGGCAGACCTGTTCCCCCATGCAGAGCAGGCCTGTACATCCGAAGGATACCTGCACGTTTGGCCCCAGATCTTCGACAGTGAAGGCTTTTTCGTTGCCAGATTGCGCAAGCACCACTCGGTGCCCAACACCATGTTCAAACCGGGCAAGCTCGGCAAATTCCCTTTCCTGCCGTTGGCAGCGAAAGAGTCTGAGCCCATGCTGCGCGAGATTGAAGCCAATTTTGGTGTGGCGCCACAAGGTCAACTGTTTGGCCGCAATGACGAGATCTGGCTATTTCCTCATCTGTTTGAACAGGTTCAGGGCAAGTTGCGCTTCGATCGCATCGGCATCAAGTTGGCCGAGACGTTCAAGAAAGGCTATCGCCTCACCCATGAGTGGGCGCTCGCCTATGGTGATAAAGCGAACAAGGGAGTGGTCGAACTGGACAGCGCCAACGCGCGGGAATTCATGATGGGGCGGGACGTCTGGCCAGAGCAGGATGCTGGTGCTGGCGAGGTGATCGTTCGTTATCAGGGGCATACCCTGGGAATGGGAAAATGGGTGGGCAGTCGGGTCAAGAATGCCCTCCCCCGGGAGCTGGTGCGCGACAACAATCTGTTTGGTTGATTTTTTGACTGAATGAGGAAGGATGATTCGACGCTGTTCGAGTCTGCAAAACCCACACTCTGGTTGAAATTTTATCGGGTTCTTGAAAAGCCTTGAGCCTTGTCTAAGCTTAAGGCAATCCGAACACCAGTTAGCGCACGGCTCTGCAAGGAGCCAATTCCCCTATGCCAGGTACACGGAATTCGTACCTGGCTTTTTTATCTCTTCTTAGCCAAGTTCATCGTTACTCGACACTCTCTTCTAACAGAGCTATCTCCACTTTCTCTGCGTGAGGTTCGCTCCCCAGCTCATGGTGATAGAGCAGATCGATCGCCTGTTCGATGAGTGATGCCTGGCTATCTTCAAGATGCAAGCCGAGTGCCGCCAACCGTTCGGCATGGCGATTACTGATCCAGCATTGCAATCGGGTATGGGTCTCCTGCTTGCGTTTTACATGTTGGCGCTGCCGCTCGGCATTGTTTTGGGGGGCCGCTTCTTGCTCTTCACGCACTGTCATTTCTTGGCTCATATGTCCTTGCGATATTACCTTTCTGAATTTGTTATCTCTCATCACATGCCATTATCCATTGGAAGATGCCCTTCCCCTTTGGGCTGTTGGCTGCGCGACAAATATATCATCAGATCAACAAGATATCATTTAACATAAAAAACAAAGTGACGCAGTTGTGTCAAAGCAAGCCATCAAGGGCATGATCGGAGAATTTGTGGGCGTCATCGAAATACTCCTGCAGGGTTCGCATATCCTTGTGGCGCGTCACCTCGATGATCTTGTTCATCGGCTTGCCGGCAGTCACGGCTGAGGTGATAAATCCGCGCCGCAGGCTATGGCCACTGACGTAGAGATCGTCGATGGTTTGACCTGTTCGCCGCTTGATCATCAGATTGATGCCCTGGGGGCCGAGTGGCTCGGCCATCAATTGGCCCCAGCGGTTCATGCGCCGAAACAGCGGCCCCTCGCTGATCCGGCTTTTGCTCAGCCAGTTTTGCAGTGCAGACACGGGGCAATAGTGTTTGCCCGGAATCAAGGCTATCTCGGTTTCATGCAGCTGATGCTTGCTCGGTTTGAGGCGAAGGCGGATCCCCTGCCCCACAAAATCGAGATCGCTCACCTCAATTCGGGCTGCTTCCGAGCGGCGCAAGGCGCCACTGAACATCAGGAGCAGCAGGGTGTAATCACGCAAGCCAGCCAGATCACCGGTGTCGATGCCATCCAGCACCTGGGTCAATGGTTGCAGCGTCAGGGCGCCGGTTTTGCGTTTACGGTTATCCCCCAACCTGACAATACCGCGCATCATCTCCTTGATTTCGGGATGTTCGGTGGGCATGGGATGGATGCCTTTCTGCTTGAAGGCATAACGGATCCCCGCCAGACGTCTTACCAGGGTTGCCGGTTTACGAGGTTCACCGTTACGCAGCTCCCCCTTCTCTTTATCCAGCCATACCCAGTCGGCCAATACGCCGTCAGCCTGATCTGCGAGAAAATTCATAATGTCGTGATGGGTCGTTTGCAGCGGATCCAGCCCGTGCAATTGGCACCAGAAGACAAAAATACGGGTATCAGCCTGATAGGCATTGAGTGTGGAAACCGCTTTTGCACTGCGTAAAAAGCGGCGTGCCCGACTATTTAGCTGTGCATCGAAAACAGTCTGCAGTGACTGATGAGCTGGATTGGACAAGGTTGGAAATGCCACGGAACTCTATGATTCATATGAAGTTTGAGAGGATCTTACAGGATCCTTTCCATACATCAAGTATCGATAATGAATATTATCGATACTTATAGCTTGTTGTTAGATAAACGAAACATCGGAATATGATTCGACTCAGTTTGTATGGATGAACAGGTTACATAGACTGGATGAATGTGAGAGATAACACGGCTCGGTGTTGATATTTAGGTGGGTAATCAGCTTGGCATTTGAAATATAAAAAGCCCCGAGCAAAGGGGCTTCTGTGTTATTTTTTCGCCAGTTTGAATAGTTCAAAGAAATTTCGGCTGGTCGCTTCTGCCAATTCAGCCAGCGCCATCTGGCGCAGATCAGCAATAAACTGCGCAACGTCTCGTACAAAGGCGGGTTCGTTCTCCCTCCCCCGATGCGGCACGGGTGCAAGATAGGGCGAGTCGGTTTCGACCAGCAATCTGTCAAGGGGAAGTGCCTTGACCACCTCTTGCAATGCAGACGCATTTTTGAAGGTGGCGATCCCGGAGATGGATATATAGAACCCCATCGCCATTGCTGCTTCTGCCATTTCGAGGGATTCGGTGAAGCAGTGCAGCACACCGCCAACCTGATCAGCTCCCTCTTCACGCATGATCTGCAAGGTATCTTGCTGGGCATCGCGGGTATGGATGATCAGCGGCTTGTTCAACGCGCGCGCAACCCGGATATGTTCGCGGAAAGAGGCTTGCTGAACTTCCTTGTTCTCGGGCGAGTAAAAGTAATCGAGACCGGTCTCACCGATGGCCACCACCCGTGGATCGGCAGCTTGCTTGAGCAGCAACTTGGCATCGACACCGGGTTCCTGATTGAGCGGGTGTACCCCGCAAGAGGCAAATACCTGGGGATAGGGAGCGATCGCCTCGAGCATGGTCGGGAACTGTGCCTGAGTCACACTGACACAGAGAAAATATCCCACGTCCAGTTTCGCGGCCTTTGCCAGTACATCAGCCAAGCTGGTCTGCTTGCTGCCATAGCTGAGGCGATCGAGATGACAGTGGGAATCAACGAGTAACATATAAAACCTTTCTGCTTGTCGGTACTTATAACCAGCGACTGAGCCAGTTCATCAGATGGATGGTGGGATTGGAGAGCTGACCCGGCTGACATGCCGCTTTCAGGGCAACCAGATCTTGTTCTGCCTCCAGCAGTTTTTCGCTGGAGTGCTGCTCCGCCAACCGTTGACTCAAGATGGCCAGATCAGGCATGGCCAGCTGATGGTGACCACATCCGGCCTGGGTTTTCAGGGCATCGCACAAGAATAGCTGCAACCAGTGCAACCTGACCTGCGTCTCCTGACCAAGCTGGCTGCACAATGCCGTCGCCTTGACCGGACTTTGGCTCAGGGCGACAAACTGTTCCAGCAGTTCGCGGCGAGTACCGTCCTGTTGCTGCTCGATATAGTCGAGTACCCGCAGCGGTGCCCCCTGACAGATCCGCACCTGAGCCAGAGTGGCCTGATGACCCTGCTCGGCCAACCAGCGTACTGTTTCCCCTTCCGCAGGCAACTGACAGACATGTTTGTGACAGCGACTGAGAATGGTAGGGAGCAGCCGGGAAACCTGGGAGGCAATAAGCAACAGCAAGCTGTCGCCGGCCGGCTCTTCCAGGGTTTTCAGCAGGGCGTTGGCCGCCGATTCGGTCATCCGCTCCGCATCTGGAATGATCACCACCTTGCCACGGCCGAGCTGGGCAGAGCCCTGCAGTCGGGTGCAGATCTCGCGAATGGCCTCGACCCCGATGGTCTTGCTGTCGCGCGTTATGGTGCCGAGATCCGGGTGGTTGCCCTTGTCAAACAGCTGGCAAGAGTGGCAGTGGCCGCACGGCTCTCCGCGATCCGGTTGCTGGCAAAGGTGCAAACGTGCCAGCCGCTCGGCCAGTTGCTCCTTGCCAAGACCGGGATCGCCGAGCAACAACCAGGCGTGGCCGAGACGACCGGACTGGGCCGTCTGGCTCAGGGCATGCCAGTCTGAGATCAGCCAGGGATACATAGCGACTCGTTCGACAGATAGTGATCCAATGCAAGCTCGATGGCAGCTTTGACCTGTTCCGGGGTTTGCGCCGCATCGATCACCACAATGGAGTCATCCTTGGCGGCCAGTTCGAGATAACGAGTTCGGGTACGCTCGAAGAAGCTCAGTTGCTCCAGTTCGATGCGATCCAGCACGCCGCGATGGCGCGCGCGCTGCAAGCCAAGGGCAGGATCGATATCGAGATAGAGGGTGAGATCCGGTTTGAAGTTGCCGAGCACCGCCTGCTTGATGGCACCGATAAGAGCAGCATCGATGCCACGTCCCCCCCCCTGATAGGCCTGGGAGGAGAGATCGTGGCGATCCCCCACCACCCAGACACCGTCGGCCAGTGCGGGTTTGATGCGGGTCTCCACCAGTTGTACCCGGGAGGCATACATCAGCAGCAATTCCGCCTCGATAGTGAGGCGCTCGTCGTGCACCTCTTTGACGATGGCCCGCATCCGCTCGGCCAGTGGCGTACCACCCGGCTCGCGGGTGCACTCGATCCGGTCGATGCCGTGACGCTGCAGATAGTCGGTCACATAACGCACAGCCGAGCTCTTCCCTGCCCCTTCCAATCCTTCGATCACAATAAATTTAGACATTAGGGTTTCTTCAATATGTATTCGCGAACCGCCCGATTGTGTTCATCGAGGGTCTTGGAGAAATAGTGGGCACCGCCCCCCTTGGCGACAAAGTAGAGATAGTCGGTCGATTTGGGGTTGAGCGCTGCTTCGATTGAGGCCTTGCCCGGCATGGCGATGGGCGTGGGCGGCAGACCGTCGATCACATAAGTGTTGTAGGGATTCTTGTCGGTCAGATCACTGCGGCGAATGTTGCCATCGTAGCGATCTTTCACCCCGTAAATGACGGTGGGATCGGTTTGCAACTTCATGCCCAGACGCAGACGATTGACAAACACCGAGGCGATCTGTGCCCGCTCGTCCGGCTGGCCGGTCTCTTTTTCAATAATTGAGGCCATGATCAACGCCTCGTAGGGGGTCTTGTAAGGCAGGTTGGCCTGACGTTTCTCCCAGCTCTGCTGCAGGAAAGTCTCCATATCCTGATGGGCACGACGCAGGATCGAGAGATCGCTGGCATGGGTGGTATAGGCGTAGGTTTCCGGCAGGAACCACCCCTCCAGCTTGCCATTCTCGATGCCGAGCTCCTGCGCCAGGTCGGCTTCGGATTGCTCGACGGTCAATCGCTCAAGGTATGGGGCGCTGGAGAGCTGCTTCTGCCAATCCTCGAAGCGGGAACCTTCGACGAAGGTGAGGCTGAAATGAAACTCCTTGCCCGATGCGAACAGAGAGAGGGTCTCCTTGAGGGGAGCCCCTTCTTTGATTTCGTAGGTGCCCGACTTGATCGCTACCAGTTCGGGATGGCCACGCAGCCAGAGCCGCACCGCCCAGGGGCTGGTTTCCCCCTCCCCCAGTTCGGCGATGAGGCGCGCCGCATGGGAGCCCTTCTCCACCGTAAAGAGCCGGGTCGGCCCCTTGTTGGTGAGCGTCTCTACCTGTTGCCATTTGTAATGTACATAGCCCCCGGCAGCGGCTACCGTCAGTGCCGCCCCCGCGAGCAGGGTGTAAAGCCGATTAAACTTCAATGACCAAACGCTCCTGTAAACGGCGACTCAATACCGCTGGGGGATAGTGAATATCCTCGATGCCATTGACCGGCACGACCCCCATCAGGGTATTGGTGAGCCACACCTCTTCAGCCTGCCATAGTGACTCCAGCGGAGCCTCTACCACACGCAACTCAATACTCATCTGTTTCAACATCGCCATCACCTGGCGGCGCATGATGCCATCGACACCACCGCAGGCGAGATCGGGCGTAAACACCGTCTTGCCCCGACGCCAAAACAGATTGGCACTGACCCCTTCAATCAGAAAACCACGACTGTTAAGCACTATCCCTTCGACTGCATTTCGGCTGACAAGTTCGCTTTTCAGCAATACCTGCTCCAGACGATTCAAGGTTTTTAGCCCGGCCAGCATGGGCGCATCGCCGATCCGCTGGCGGCACACCACCATCTCGATCCCCTCCTGTTGCCACTGGCCATAGTGAGTGGGAAATGGCGCCAGAGTGACAATCCGGGTCGTGTGCTGACATCCGCTGCCGTCATAGCCCCGCCCCCCCTCGCCGCGGGTCAGGATCACCTTGGCCACGCATTGTGGCTGGTCGGCCACCATCTCTTCAACCTCCCGGGTCAAGAGATCCCAGTCCGGTTCAACCAATCCCAGCCGGTTGTTGGCCAGCTGCAACCGTGCCAGATGCGCAGGCCACTGCAACACGCGACCCTCCCTGACCGCCATGGTGGTGAAATGACCGTCACCATAAGCCAGCCCCCGATCATAGGCCGAGATGGTATCAAGCTTCATTCCATTGATAAGCAAAGGGATCCCTCCGATAAAAAAGGCCCGATACCGGCAGTATCGGGCCTGTGTCTTTGCCCTGCGGCAAATTATACGCGTTTGAAGATCAGTGAGCCATTGGTGCCGCCAAAACCAAACGAGTTGGACAGGGCGTACTCGAAGCTACCTGGCTTGGCCACATGGGGTACCAGATCCAGATCGCACTCATCATCCGGGTTGTCCAAGTTGATGGTGGGGGGAGCCACCTGATCACGCAGGGCCAACACAGTGATGATCGCCTCGATGGCACCGGCGGCACCCAACAGGTGACCGGTCATCGACTTGGTGGAGCTCACCATCAGGGATTTGGCGTGCTCACCAAACACCGACTTCATGCCACGCAGTTCAGCCACATCACCCAGCGGGGTGGAGGTACCGTGCGCGTTGATGTAACCAATCTGCTCGGGGGCAATGCCGGCATCCTTGATGGCATTCTTCATGGCACGAGCGCCACCGTTGCCATCTGCAGGAGGCGCAGTCATGTGGTACGCGTCACCGCTCATGCCAAAACCGACCAGCTCGGCGTAGATCTTGGCGCCACGGGCCTTGGCGTGTTCGTACTCTTCCAGTACCAGTACACCGGCACCGTCACCCAGCACGAAACCATCGCGATCTTTATCCCACGGACGGCTCGCTTTTTGCGGCTCTTCGTTGCGGTTGGAGAGTGCCTTGGCAGCAGCAAAACCACCCATCCCCATCGCGGTGGAGGCTTTTTCGGCACCGCCGGCGACCATCACATCGGCATCACCGTAAGCGATCATCCGACCCGCCATACCGATGGCATGTGTACCAGTGGTACAGGCGGTAGTCACGGCGATGTTCGGCCCTTGCAGACCTTTCATGATGGAAAGATGACCGGACACCATATTGATGATGGTGGACGGAACGAAGAAGGGACTGATCTTGCGCGGGCCGCCATTGAACAAGCTTTCGTGGTTCTGTTCAATCAGACCCAGACCGCCGATACCGGAGCCAATCGCCACGCCGACACGCTCGGCATTCTCTTCATTGATGGTCAGGCCGGAATCATCCAGCGCCTGCATACCGGCCGCGATGCCGTATTGAATGAAGAGATCCATCTTGCGAGCGTCTTTACGGTTGATACCGTACTGCTCGGGATCGAAATCCTTGACCAGACCTGCGAAGCGGGTTGCAAACTCGCTGGCATCAAAATGTTCGATAAGGGAAATGCCGCTCTGCCCGTTGAGCAGTGCTTGCCAGCTGGATTCGGCAGTGTTACCCACCGGGGAAAGCATCCCCAAGCCGGTCACCACGACTCTGCGTTTTGACACTGAGGTAGTCTCCGAGAGGTGTTTTGAAAGGGAACAAATACAAAAGAAGCGGCCCTTGGGCCGCTTCTCTTAGAACAGGAACTTATTCCTGATTAGCGGTGATGTAGTCGATAGCCGCTTGAACAGTGGTGATCTTCTCGGCTTCTTCATCAGGAATTTCGGTATCGAATTCTTCTTCCAGCGCCATTACCAGTTCAACGGTATCCAAAGAGTCAGCGCCCAGGTCGTCGACGAAGGAGGCAGCGTTCTTAACGTCTTCCTCTTTAACACCCAGTTGTTCGATGATGATTTTCTTTACGCGTTCTTCGATGTTGCTCATGACCTGAATTTTCCTTTAAAAATACGCTATTTGCGTCTGGTTGGGGTAGTTTATTCAATTGACGTGAGTTTGCAAGTAGCTTGCCGCTGGTCAAACCACGAAATGTGCCAAACTTCGGCGTACTATCGCAAATTTGAACAGATCTTACGACAAATTGATTACACCATGTACATCCCGCCATTAACATGCAGGGTTTCGCCGGTGATATAGGCTGCTTCATCAGAAGCCAAGAATACCACAGCTGCGGCAATTTCTTTTGGATCACCCAAACGGGCGGCAGGCACCTGACTCATGATGCCGGCACGTTGATCGTCATTCAGGGCACGGGTCATGTCGGTTTCGATAAAACCGGGAGCAACCGCGTTCACTGTGATACCACGGGATGCCACTTCCCGCGCCAACGATTTGGTAAAACCAACCAGACCGGCCTTGGCGGCAGCATAGTTGACCTGACCGGCATTGCCCATGGTTCCCACCACGGAGCCAATGCTGATGATGCGACCGTGACGTTTCTTCATCATGGCACGCAACACCGGTTTGCTCAGACGGTAAAGCGAGGTCAGATTGGTATCGATGATCTCGTTCCACTCGTCATCTTTCATCCGCATCAACAGGTTGTCACGGGTGATCCCCGCGTTGTTGATCAGGATGTCGATGTCGCCAAAGCGCGCCTTGATGGCGGCGAAGACGGCTTCGATGGATTCCTGGCTGGTCACGTTCAGTGCCATGCCGCAGCCATTGTCGCCCAGATAGGCGCTGATCGCCTCGGCACCGCTCTCGCTGGTCGCCGTACCGACCACTTTCGCGCCACGGGCCACGAATGTTTCGGCAATCGCACGGCCGATGCCACGACTGGCACCGGTCACCAACACAACCTTATCGGTAAAGCTCATCACTTACTCCTGTTTACTTGATCTGGGCCAGCGCCTGCTCGAAAGAGGCGGCATCGTTGGCGTGAATACCTTCCACGCGCTTGTCGATGCGCTTGGCGAGCCCGGTCAACACTTTGCCCGGTCCCATCTCGATCTCGAGGGTAACGCCCTCATGGGCCATCCGCTCGACAGTCTCGGTCCAACGAACCGGGCTGAACAGCTGACGTACCAGCGCTTGCTTGATAGCGGCCGGATCCTGTTCACAGGATACGTCGACATTATTGATGACCGCGATGGTTGGAACCTTGATCTCGATCCCGTCCAGCGCAGCTGCCAGTTTTTCTGCGGCAGGTTTCATCAGCGCGCAGTGAGACGGCACGGAGACCGGCAGCGGCAGCGCACGCTTGGCGCCCGACTCTTTCATCAGCACGTTGGCGCGCTCAACGGCCTCTTTGTGACCGGCGATAACCACCTGGCCCGGGGAGTTGAAGTTGACCGGAGAGACAACCTGCCCTTGTGCCGCTTTTTCGCAGTTGGCGGCGATGGATTCGTTATCAAGGCCGATGATGGCCGCCATGGCGCCGGTGCCTTCCGGTACCGCTTCCTGCATGGCCAGACCACGCAACTCGACCAGTTTGACCGCATCGGCAAAATCGAGTGCGCCGCTGCAAACCAGCGCGGAGTACTCACCCAGGCTGTGACCCGCCATGACAGCAGGGGTTGCCCCACCCAACTGTTGCCACAGGCGCCACAGGGCGACAGAGGCAGTCAGCAGCGCAGGCTGGGTGCGCCAGGTTTTGTTCAGATCTTCAACCGGACCATCCATCACCAGGGCAAACAGGTCATAACCCAGCACCTGACTCGCCTCGGCGAAGGTCTCCTTGATCACGGCATGTTGTTCGGCCAGCTCGGCCAGCATGCCAACGGACTGGGAACCTTGTCCCGGGAAGGCAATGGCAAATTGGGTCATCATTGATTCCTTTTAGATAAGACAAAAATGAAATCGGTGACGAGATGATGGGCGCACCATCCCGCCGAAGATCAGAGGCGAACCAGCGCCGAGCCCCAGGCAAAACCGCCACCAAAGGCTTCCAGCAGTACCAGCTGACCTGGTTTGATCCGGCCATCCCGCACCCCTTCATCGAAGGCGACCGGAACGGAAGCGGCAGAGGTATTGCCGTGCTTGTCGAGGGTCAGCACCACTTTATCGAGGCTCATACCCAGCTTCTTGGCAGTGGCGCTGATGATGCGGAAGTTGGCTTGATGCGGCACAAGCCAATCCAGCTCGCTCGGCTCGATGCCAGCTGCGGCCAACGTCTCGGTCACGATCTCGCTCAGACGGGTGACCGCGACCTTGAAGACATCGTTGCCCTTCATATACATGTAGGCTTCGAGCTCGGCACCCGGCATGCCGCGACGGGGATGAGGCAGCTTGAGCAGCTCGCCATAACGGCCATCGGCATGGAGATGGGTAGAGAGGATGCCCGGCGTCTCGCTGGCACCGACAATCACAGCCCCAGCCCCGTCACCAAACAGGATGATGGTACCGCGATCTTGTGGATCGCACATGCGGGAGAGCACATCGGCCCCGACGACCAGCACATGGCGGGCAGCGCCGGATTTGACGAACTGATCGGCAATGGAGAGTGCGTAGGTGAAACCGGCGCAGGCTGCAGCCACGTCAAAGGCAGGAATGCCCGGAACACCGAGCAGCCCCTGCAGCTCGCAGGCGGCAGCCGGGAAGGCATTTTCAGCACTGGTGGTGGCCAGCACTATCATATCGAGATCGGCAGCGGTCAGACCGGCTGCATCCAGGGCGCGCAGGGCGGCCTGGTAAGAGAGGGTGGCAACGGTCTCGTCAGCACCGGCAATACGGCGCTCACGGATACCGGTGCGTTCCACGATCCACTCATCACTGGTCTCAACCATCTGCTCGAGATCGGCGTTGGTACGCACTGAACTCGGCAGGTAGCTGCCAGTACCCAGAATTTTGCTATGCATAGAGTTCTTATAGATCCCTGTCAGAGAAGACAGCTTCAAGGCGATCTGCTATTTGCAGTGGAAGTTGATGTTTGGCCTCTTGTGCGGCCAGCAGGATCGCATTACACAGAGCGCGCCGTTCGGCCCGCCCATGACTTTTTACCACAATGCCGCGCAATCCTAACAGACTTGCCCCGTTATACTGGTCGGGGTTCAGGTAAGAAAAACGCCGTTTGAACATAAATCCGGCGATCCGGCCAAGAAAAGTGCGTTTCTTGCGGGGATATCCGGCCAGGTGGGCCATCATCCGCACCACCCCTTCTGCCGTCTTGAGGGCGACATTACCGACAAAACCGTCGCAGACGATCACGTCGCTGTCGCCGCTGAAGATGCGATCCCCTTCGACGAACCCGACATAATTGAGCGCGTGGCACTGACGCAACAATTCGGCGCTGTGGCGCACCAGATCGTTGCCCTTGATCTCCTCCTCGCCGATGTTGAGCAAGGCAACACGGGGGGATGCAATGCCTTCTACCTTTTCGGCAACGACAGAGCCCATCACGGCAAACTGCAGCAAGGTATCCGCATCGCAACTGACGTTGGCGCCTAGATCCAGCATCACGGTACGTTTGCCGCTCAATGTCGGCAGCGCCTTGATAAGGGCAGGTCTGTCTACCCCGGGCAGGGATTTGAGCACGCACTTGGCCATCGCCATCAACGCACCGGTATTGCCAGCACTGACGCAAGCATCGGCCTCACCGGCTTTCACCAGATTGAGTACCACCCGCATGGAGGAGTCTTTCAGAGTTCGCAACGCCACGATCGGTTTATCACCCATGCCAACCACCTGGGATGCATGTACGAAACGAACGCGGGGATGATTCAGCAAGCCATGTTGCTGCAGTAAAGAAGAGGTCTGGTGCTGGTCGCCGACCAGAATCAGTTTTAGCTGGGGTAAAAGAGACAGTGCCTGCACGGCGGCAGGCACTGTTTCCGAGGGGCCAATATCTCCCCCCATGATGTCTAGCGCGACAGTTTGCGTAGACAAAGGCAATCCTTAAGCGATTACCTTTTTACCGCGGTAGAAACCATCGGCAGTCACGTGGTGACGACGATGAATTTCGCCACTGGTCTGATCAACAGTCAGGGCAGCGGTGGTCAGCGCATCGTGGGAACGACGCATGCCACGCTTGGCACGGGTTTTACGGTTCTGTTGTACGGCCATTGTAGGCTAACTCCTAAATTCACTTACGTTTAAGCTCTTCAAGAACTGCAAAGGGATTCGGCCGCTCATCAGCAGGTTCGATTTCACCCCAGGTCATCTCCATGTTTCCTCTCGGGCATGCATCCAGAGAATGCATTGCGACTTGAGGCAACGAGAGGATGAGTTCATCCTCCAGGATTTGATGAAGATCTATCTCGCCGTTTTCGTCCAACTCAATGGGCTCATAAGCTTCCGGCAGTTCTTCCTCGTTTGTTCTTTCGAACAGCGGAGTGTAGATAAATTCAGCTTCACAGAGATGTTCGAATGTCTCTCCGCAACGTTGGCAAACCAGGTCAACCTTGGCATGGGCAGTGCCTTTCATAACGGTCAACTTCTGGACATCTTTGCCAAAGTGTAGTGATACATCGATATCACTCTGCAAGCCAGCGGTTGATTCCTCCAGCCTGGGCATCTGCGACTTTTCCACTATCCCGATGTAATCGAGCAGCTTCAAGGCACTACGGACTGGATCAACCTTAACGGGCAACTTCACCTTTTGCATAGGGCGCGAATAATATAGGTCCAACAACTGATAGTCAAAGGAAAAAGTCCTTACCGCCGATGATTTTAACGTCACAAGTCCCTAGAATGCCGGTACTCGCTTTCATCGGTACCTGATTATGCCACAGAATCTGATCCTCGCCTCAACTTCTCGCTATCGCAAAGCCCTGCTGGAGAAGCTCGGCCTCCCCTTTGAATGTGCCGCGCCCGATGTGGATGAACGCCCGCTGGCTGGCGAATCCGCCGAGGCGCTGGTGGCCAGACTGGCTCGTGCCAAGGCTGATGCTGTCGCCCAACATCGTGATCACGGCTTGATCATCGGATCTGATCAGTTGTGTGTCTGCAATAATCACATCCTCGGCAAACCGGGTACCATCGACAATGCCATCGCCCAGCTGATGGCGGCTCAAGGTCGCAGCGTCACCTTCTATACCGGCCTGTGCGTGGTGAATGCCGCTACAGGCAAAGCTCATCAGCTAGTGGAACCTTTCACCGTCCATTTTCGCAACCTCGATGAAGCCGCCATTCGCCGCTATGTAGAGGCTGAATTGCCCCTAGATTGTGCAGGCAGCTTCAAATGTGAAGGGATGGGGATCGTGCTGTTCAAGGGGCTGGAGGGGCGCGATCCTAACGCCTTGATCGGTCTGCCGCTGATCGGCCTGATCGAGCTGCTGGAGCGCCACGGTATTTCCCTGCCCTGATTGCGGACGAATAGATAAGCTAGATCGAGGATATAAAAAGCCCGATCAATAGACCGGGCTTTTTATATCAATCTGTCCCGTCCTGAATATGGTTTACACCTTTCCCCCCAATAAATGGAGAACCCGATGGGACAAGGTGTGAAACGGACGCAGCGCGATTACTCGCTGACTTTTAAACTGGCACTGGTCGAGCAGATTGAAAAAGGCGAGCTCACCTACAAACAGGCTCAGGTGCGTTATGGCATTCAGGGCCGCTCCACCGTTCTGGTATGGTTGCGTAAACATGGTCGGCAAGATTGGAGCCAAGGGGCTTCTGTGCGTGCCGGCAGGAGCATCACCATGCCTGACCCCGACAACCTGACGCCCGAACAGCGCATCAAGGAACTCGAGCAACAGCTGGCGCTGATGAGCCAGAAGGCCCAGTTCTTTGAGGCCGTCGTCGATGTACTGAAAAATGACTACGGCGTCTCCATCGTAAAAAAGCGACCCGGCAAGTCCTCTCGCAGCGGCAAGTCGAGAGGCTGACCATTGTCAGGGCTTGCCTGTTTCTGGGGATAAGCCGGCAGGCTTACTACAAGCGCAATCGGGTCGCCGACGAGCGCCATGCACAAGGATTGCAGGTGGTGCGCTTCTTGCGTCAGGTTCGACTGCGACAACCGCGGGTGGGCACGCGCAAGCTGCATTATCTGCTGCAGGGTCAGGATGATGACGGGCTCAAGGTCGGGCGAGGCAGGCTGTTTCGGATATTGACCGAGCACCGCCTGCTGGTGTCACCCAGACGG